>JAXHUT010000321.1:0-10010 GCA_034189405.1 Chloroflexota bacterium | reverse complement strand
CAACCAGGAAAAGTCCATCCTCCTGGGAAATGGAAATGGCAACCATTTCAAAAGCAGGTTCCTCACCTAAGGTTCCCAGGAAATTACCGGGCTCATTATTGTAAATAATTGCCGTTGCACCGCCCCCTTGATAGACAGCGGTTACTTTATCAAGGAAGGAAATATCGCCACGCTGGCAGAGGACGACTTTACCAGCCCAGGTACCTGCTGATGTGCAGAGACCGCCGTCGACCAAAGAACCGTTGGCTGTGCCGAAAGTGCTGAATTCAATGTGATTAGCACTGTATTCGACTCCATCGACTGTAAGAACATTTGCCTCAATATAGGGGATGGTTGATAAGACATCAACACCAGGTGCTGCAATTTCTACAGCCGAATTCTGATTTGAAAAAGAAGCGATGGCTAAATCAGAATCCACCGCAGCAACGGACACAACTGAGCTGTATGAGGCAGGATAGGAAAAAGCACCAGGCGTTTCTTCTTGCTCGTTGCCTGCTGCAGCTATATGCAGAATACCTGCGCTGTAAAGGGTGTCAAAGGCTCTTTCCTCCCTACGATTTGAACTGGTGCCGCCCAAGCTCATGCTGATCACGTCTGCACCGTTGTCTCTACAATTGTAAATGGCATCAACCAGATTTGAGGCAGAGGTCCACAGGCCGTCGTTGTCAAAGATTTTTACGATGTGCAAATCAACCTCACCCGGGCTGACCCCAACAACGCCTAATCCATTGTTCAGCGCCGAGATTGTTCCGGCAACATGTGAACCGTGACCACCGCCGTCGGTAAGATAATCATTATCAACCTGGGAGAAACCTGTTGACTGATCCTTCAAGTCCTCATGGTCAGCATAGTAACCGGTGTCGATGATGCATACTTTGATTCCCGCGCCTGTTGGTACACCGGTGTCAACAACCGCATTACGATCGGTATCCCAAACATCGCGAGCCTGAACCGCATCGATGCCCCATGGAATGGTTTGACCATTAACGTCCGTGGTATTTTCATAAAGGGCTTCCAGTTCTACTTTGACGGGCTCAATGGGGTAGCGCACTGGATCAGGCTCGATGTCGAGGACGAAGGGGTTTCGCCAAATGCCATTCAGCGCCGCTTCAGGCAGCGTGACCACATAGGCGTTCAGCTCGGGGAAATCATAATGAAATCTCGCTTTCTGCCGGGTAAGTGTGGCTAATACCGACCCTTTCCCCCCTTTTTGATAGGTTACCCAGACTCGCACAGGGTTTGTGGGTTCAGCGCTCACGGGTTTGAAGGCAGTGAGGAGAACCGTCATCACTAATAATACTGACAATATTAAACCAACTCTTGATTTTTTCATGTTTGTCTCCTTGACAATAGTGAAAGTGAAATGGATTTGAGATGAAGGTATAGGGCCTTCCCTATTGATTATAAACCTGTTTTATGGACTGTTGAATTAATATTGACAGATTTTTTATTATTTTGTTAATTCAGGTATTGTGAGTAGCCCTTACAAATTTTCCAACCAACTTAATCATTGCTCGTAGATTTAGGATACGATACCGGCTGCATAAAAGGTTGGGATAAACAACACGCGCGCCCCCTTTCTTCGGGCATTGATTTCTACTTTGCGATAGGCTGCAAGGGTTTCCGGTGAAAGGTGATCTGCGGTATCCGTCTGGATCATTAACCATTCGGTTTCATCAATTTCTCGGGTCGCTGGTTGATCCCATTGGGCACCCAAGATGCCCGAAGTGACCCTCAGTATGCCTGCTTTATGAAATAGCCCAACCAGTTTCCGTCCCATGCTGGGGTCCATCCCCTGCTCAAATAGGGATTTTGTCTGCATCTCTCCGAGCTTTTCTAAAGATAGGGGATGGTCTATTCTGGCTTCATAATCTGGCTCTGCCAGGGCGATTAGATAACCGCCTGATTTTGTAACCCGAGCCATCTCAATCAGGATATTAAGAGGATCTTGAACCCATAATAATAAATAATGACAATAAGTTATGCTAAAAATGTTATCTGGAAATGGCAGGTGGAATCCGTCCCCTGCTGCAAGTTGAATCTTTGGATATCTGCTTTCCGAAAACAAAAGGCTTCGAATATCGATGTCGATCCCATAAGACTTTGCATCCGTTTCATCAGAAACCAGGCTGATTACCGCCCCTGTGCCAGATCCCACCTCTAGGATCTTATCCTTGGGGCTGATGGCGGCTTTTCCAAAGAGGTATCGACGCACATCTCCGGACCACCCAGCTTGTTGTTTGTAACGATGATGCCAATTCGCCAGGCTTAATGGCTGATTTTGCTCCACAATTTTATTTTTCCCAGATCTCTTCCCAGGGATCCCTCAGCATGTTTCCCAAAACCTGGTCATAAAGTCCCTGGGCTGGCAGGACGTCACCATCGGGTTCAACGTACAGCCAGGCTTTTCCAGCGCCTTCAGGTGCTTGATCATACCCTTCACCTTCCAGTTCCAGGGTGACGGGGTTGTTCCGGGAATAGGGAACTGGAATGTCCCATACCAATTCGAGTCCTTGCATGGCAGCGAAATTTCGAAGATCCTGTAATTTCTCTTCCAAATCCTGATTGGGCGTGCTTAGCGAGAGGGCATTGGCACCCATCTCAGCCAGGCGTTGGATATGAGCTTGCAGGTTTTCTTCGCCTGTGTAGGTCAGGTGGACCGTGGTGAACAAGTCTTCAGGAAGAACTTTTTCAAGTGCTTGCCATTGTCCCTGGTTTTTGGGATCGAGGATGATCATCAAGTGGTCCAGACCTTTAACAAGCATGTCATTCAAGAAGTCCTCCTCCTGAAATTTGAGTCCGTCAGTAAGCAGCCCGGTCACCAAACCCAAATCCTCCGCATATGCCAGGATTTTGGGTAAATCCTCCCGTAGCGTGGGCTCGCCGCCAGTTAGAAGGACATGCGGGATGCCCACATCGTAGGTTTTACGCAGGATCGCCATCCATTCTTCAGTCGAAAGCTCTCGATCCACGCGATCAACAGGGGCGTGTTCTTGCAGACTGCCCTGTCCCACACGGTATGTAAGGGCGCAATCCAATCGATAAGGTGCAGAAATATGTCCGCTATAGGGCTGCTGACGTTCAATGCCGAGGTAGGTCACCGGGTCCAAATCGGGTGTTTTGATTAGGGTCATGACTTTCTCATAGAAGGCATCAAAATCCTTCCTGGCGGATTCATGGTCTACCTGGTAGCGATTTGATATTTCTTCGGCTACCTGGTTTGGGTCCGTTTCTTTAATTATGTGATAGGCGTATTCAACGGCAGTTTGGTTGAGGTGCAGCACCGTTGAGGCGTTAATAACCAGCAGTCCTCGGCCATCGGGCTCGATGCGTAGATGCAATCTGTACTGTTCTTCAGCATCTGGCGGGGTCTGGTAGCGGTATATCCCCGAGGGCAGAGGTTCTTTTTTTGAAAATAATCCTTTGATGTTTTGAATTATATTTTGCATGGTTCCTCCGTTGAAAACAATGCTATTAAAACAAGTTATTTTTGATGGGTTGAATGACCTGGTGTGCTCTGGCTAATGGACAGCCCCCACCACATTCGGGTAAATAATCACAAGTTTTACAACCCTCCGGGACATCTGAGCGATTTCTAAGGGATAAAGCCAGGGGGTGCTCCCAAATCTCATTCCAGGGATTGTTCAACAAATTACCGAGGGCGTGATAATAGGACTGGCAGGGAATCACATCACCGTTGGGCTCAACGCACATGTTGTACAAGGCGGCGGTACACCCTTTGACGCCCAAGTCGAGCTGTAAAGGATTGAAATGGCAGTACTGTGTTGGTGTGTACCAGATCAACCGCTGCCCGTTAGCCTGGGTCATTGCTCTTGCTTCTTCAAGAAGGGGGGGGAGTTCTTCCTCATGCAATCCTGTGCCCACATCCTTGCCTTTGCCGGCGTAGATCAAGGCGTTTAACCCCACAGTTGGTAAGCCAAGTTCAGCCAGGAATGCCAGGGTTTCACGAATGGAGTCCTTGTTATGTGTCAGCAGCGTTGTATTGGTCATCACGTACAGACGTGAGGTAAGGACGTTCTTGAGCCCTGCTACGGTCTCTTCCCAGGCACCCTTTGAAGCCACCATGTGATTATGAATATCAGCATCATGGGATTCGAGGGTGATTTGCACATGGTCTAATCCTGCCTTCACGAGGGAATCAACAAAAGCCTTATCTGCCAGCTTGCGTCCGTTGGTATTAAGACCTGTAATCAAACCTTTTTCTTCAGCGTATGCGACCAGTTCTACCAGGCCATTATGAAGGGTTGGTTCCCCGCCGGTGAAAACAATGTGGGGGATGCGCAGCTCCCAGACTTTATCAATCACTTTTTTCCACTGCTCTACTGGCATTTCTGGATAATTGCGCGGTCGTGCATTATAACAATGGCTGCAGTTATTGTTGCAGCGATATGTGATCGCCAAATCCATGCGATAAGGCGCACTGGGTGTTGCGCTGAAGGGTGCCGTCGTCTCGAGGCTTAAATCGCAAACAGGGCAACCACCGTTAGGGTCAAGGAGTTCTTCCATTTGCAGGCTGAAATCCCTATAGTCCTGTTTTGCCTGGGCATTGGTCACTCGAAATTGCTTTTGCATCGCTCGTCCAACCTGGACGGGCTCTTTCCCTTCCAGGTGGAGATATGCCATCAATGCTGCAGAAGGGTTGAGATGGACAATCCGGTTGGCATTTAGGATCAACAATCCGCTACCGTCTGGGTCAATCCTCAAATGGATGCGGGTTTTACCGTCCTGTTCCTCGCGCCGGAAGTGATAAAGCCCAGATTGAGGCAGGTTAGCACCATTGAACAGGTTTTTTACTTTACCGATAAAAGAATTCGTAGGTTTCATATAGGTGAACCGGGCGCCAGGCGTTGATGATGTTTGGCGCGATTGTTAATGGTTATTGAGTTATTAGCGTCCGCCGCCCGCGCAGGCACAGGCGCATCCAGCACAGGCACAAGCGCATGCACAGGAACTGCCTCCGCCACCGCGGAATCCTCCGGATCCACTTTTTGTTCGTGTGGATACAGGAATTGGGTTGGTGCGGCTGGTGATGCCGTCTGTGAAGGAGGTCAGGTTGCCAACCACACCTGCCGCCATACCCGTTGCACCGTTGATCACGTTGGCTGCAAAGGTTGAACCAGGAATGCTCGGCAGAGAAACGCCGCCACCGCTGCTGCCTGGTTTGCCGGTTGACACTGCAGGTCTGCTGGCAGTTGTTGGCACGCCACCGCCGATTGAGCGGCGATAACTGGGTGAATAACGCGGCCACCACATGGGGACGAAAACAGGCCTACCAGTAAAGGTGCGTCGCGTTCGTTCCTGGTAATCATCGTCCAGCATGGTCCACTCGAGGGTCTGGTTGTAATTTTCGCTTTTGACCTCAGGGGTATCCGCTTCTTCGACCATTAGCCAGGCTCGTCGCATAATATCTTCATAGTAGGCGATGGTTTCTTTACGGGAGAAACCTTTCATTTTGTTTTCGACGCCTTTCACAAGATTGACAATCATCTCTTGCATGGCAGCACGTCGTTTTTTAGCTGGTTGCTTGAAAGCTTCTAAAAATTCGACTTCATAGGCGTGCAGGTTATCAGGCAGGGGGTCTGAAACCTCAAGCTCAAGGGGGTCCTGCTGGGTGACAACGGCAGCCTCTTTTTTGAGGGTGCTGAACAAGATCATGGTGAGCACTTTGTCCATCGGTTGCTCCATGATAATGGCTGCTTCAACAGCGGTTAGACCGCGTTTGATACCATTGCCCTCTATTTTCATCTTGGGGGGTAGGTAACTCATTTTTCGCTTTTGTGCGCCGACAGTCCCCTGGTAGATACTGAAACCAAAGATGGCAATGAAAATTAAGCCAAACCCAAAGCAGCAAATGTTCCCACCAAGGGCACCCAGAATAGAAGAGATGATGCCCGGGCTGCTCCCGGGGGTTTGTGATGGTGTGGATGGATCGGGTTTGGTAACAATCGCATCTGCGGGTACATACTGGTTTGGGAAAGCAGCACCAAATATATATTGTGTATGGGCATTCGCGTTGTCCGTGAACCACGAGTAGTAGACTCGGTCATCTTCTGCAGTTCGACCGATGTCATCTGGCTCATCAGTCCCGGGCCAATTTTCCGGGTAGTAATAAACACCCTCTTCATTGTCAACGTCCGGCGGCAGGATGATGGTTACCCGGTATTCTGTGTTGGTGCTCCGATCAAACTCAGAATCAAAATAGCTCGGGCTGAATTGGAAACTGACATACGCTTCCTGATCATCGCCCTCATAAGGATAGAGAACGTTTTGTACACCAGGAATCCAGACAGTCACGGTTCCGAATTGTCCTGCTTGAATGGCATTATCGCCTAAGCCCAGTGCGAAACCGTTTGTCACGTATGGGGAGCTTTCAATATCTGTGACAGCCTGACCGTCTACCGTGGCTTCGATGTTTTTCAAGCTATAGTCTGATGTGGGCATGCCAATATCGACATAATCGATTGGCGCTGCACCTGCCATATTTTGGAATTCGATCAGGTACCAGACAGAGAGGGTACCATCTTCTTCGAGATAGACTTCGACTTCCGATGCTGGAACTTCAAAGCGTAGATCCTGTGCGGTTACTGCACTAGGCAGAACAAACAGACCGATTATAAATAGGCTTAGAAGGAAAAGTCTAGATTTTTTCATAGGTTACCACTTTGGTTCTTCGGTTAATTGATAGGTTGTTCCACAATTGGGGCACTCAACAACTGGCGCACCAGCGACCATTTTAATATCATCTGATGAAAGTGGGGCACCGCAAGATTTACATTTAATGGTGTCCATGCCCACCTCACCGGGGAGGTCAATATTCATGTTAACCACCTGGTCGCCAGCTTTTTGGGGAGGGCTGAGCTTTGTCCCGACAAAAATAAGGACAAACCCAATGACAAGCCCAATAATACCCACGATAATCCAGCTTGGGGATCCTTCAGCGCTGAATGCACCCAGGATAAACAAAAAAGCGAATATTATAAAAATCGCCGCAGCAACAAAAGCAATGATCCTTCCTGCACGCATAACTCCTCCAGTATTTTCTATTCTCTAATATTAAGATAATTGTAGCTTAACTTTACCAAAGAAACCGTAGATTTTGTTGGGGATTTCCGGTATCTGGCGCAGGTATTGAAAGCTTATCGTATAATAATAGTCGACTTAAAGAACTGCACAACAAACAATTACTATTATATAGGACACACCCCTATGATAAAAGACATTGTTCCGGATATTGTAATCGGTCGTTTACCCAGGTATTTACAATGTTTGAACTTGATGGCAAAGGAGGGATTGCATACCGTATCTTCTGGTGTTTTGGCAGCGCGGCTCGGAACAACAGCTGCCCAAATTCGCAAGGATCTTTCTTACTTTGGCGGTTTTGGTAAGCAAGGATCGGGTTATCCCATATATCCCTTGATTGAGTCTTTACAGAAAATATTAAATTTAGATCGGATTTGGCAAGTTGCTGTGGTGGGCGCGGGTGGTTTGGGGCGCGCTTTAGCCCGATATCCGGGTTTTCCGAGACAGGGGATCGAGATCAAGTTGTTGTTTGATATTAAACCAAAACTAGTCGGAACCAAAGTTGGCGCTGTTACTATCCAGCATGTCGAATATTTGGAAGAAGAAATTCAGTACCACGGCATAAAAATTGGTATTTTGGCTGTGCCGGCTGAAATTGCCCAGAAAATTGCTGACCGAATGGTTAAGGCTGGGATCAGGGGCATCCTAAATTATGCACCTGTCGCTTTGGTTTTGCCTGAAACAGTGCATGAAGAACATATCGACCCCGTGCTGCAATTACAGACAATGATGTATTATTTGGGTGATGACGAATGATTGAATTTTGGGGGATTTTCAAACAAACATAATAATAAATCGAGGTTTTCAATTTTCTTCAGATTGGATTTAAAGAGGGGTTCCTGGTCTTTTTGACACTGGATGATGAAATTATTGTTCTTGACTTGTGGTTTAGTGCCATCCGCCCAAGGAATCAGCCGATTATTGATCTCGATGCCTTCTTTACGCGCAGTTAACTCGGGATGGAAAATAATTTCTTCGTTACAAGCCAACTTATGAATCGCCTTTTTGTATATATACGGGAGGGCTCTTTTCCGGATTTCTTCTACCAGATCTGAAATATTTTCATAACGGTTGCGGACCAGCAATTTTCCCTGGTTGCCGTCATCTAACATCAGTTTGACCTTCGTCCCTACGGATGATCCGCCAAATTGAGTGTTTGTAATAACCGTATCCATATTCTCAGTCTTTTCCCAGCGCCAGAATCGCTCTTTTTTCCCATTTTTCAGGATCAAACCTCGATCATTTAAAATAAGACGATCACCCCAGTGTTCTTTAGCCCACAGGATCAATAAAACACCGACAGGAATGCCGATGAATACCAGGGGGAGCAGGAGCATGACATTCTTGAGCAGAACAGCACGTCCATGCCTGAGAATACTTGTGTAAGTTCTAAGGATCAGCAATAGGGAAGAGACAGATACAGCGAGGATAAGGGATCCGCCTAATATAGCCAATCCCCATCGCTTAAGATTGTGGTCTTTAGGAAGGAAAATATTAATTGAAGGATCGGTGTTGGGCTGGACGCTGTGATATTGCAGTGATAATTTTGGGTTTTCATCTGACATTAGGATGTCTCGTTTGGTCAAATCGCTCGTGGAAGATTTCTACTCAAAACTTCAAGCATTGAAAATGATTTGGCTGCGCCTTCGACCATGCAGGTCGTAGGATTATCAACCAGGTATGCGGGTATGCCCAGGGATTTTGTCAGGTACCTGTCAATCCCCCTTAACAGGGAGGTCCCACCACAAAGCGCAACTCCGCGATCAATAATGTCGGAGATCAATTCTGGCGGTGTCTTCTCAAGAACATGACGAATCGTTCCGGCGATGGCTTCAAGCGGGGGTTGCAGTGCTTCTACAATCTCATCGGTGGTCAGGGTTGCAGGTTTTGGTAATCCTGTGACCTGATCCTGTGCCTGGATATCCATGGACTCCTGTTCATCCTGAGGAATAGCTGCACCAATGCGGATTTTGAGCTGCTCTGCAGTGGGCTGCCCGATGATCAGACCATATTTCCTGCGTACATAATCAATGATAGCATCGTCGAGCTTAAGCCCGGCAATTGAGCTTGTGTCAGCTGAGACAATGCCATGCATGGCGAGGACAGCTGCTTGTGTGGTCCCACCGCCCATGGAGATGATCATATTTCCCGTAGGG
This sequence comes from Chloroflexota bacterium, assembly GCA_034189405.1. Taxonomy (GTDB): domain Bacteria; phylum Chloroflexota; class Anaerolineae; order Anaerolineales; family Anaerolineaceae; genus Brevifilum. The sequence goes on along the minus strand of JAXHUT010000321.1, from coordinate 753 downwards.
GTGCCGATGGGCAGGTCAATGCCGATAGCGCCAGCCAGGGGTTGCTGGATCAGGTTGACATCCCGGCTGCCAGCGCCAAGGCCGGCTTCATAGGCGGCTCGCCTTTCGACGCTTGTGACACCATAGGGCACAGTGATCATCAATTTAGGGCGGAACAAGAGCATTCGACCGGTGACTTTTTTGACCATAACCCTGAGCAGATTTTCAGTGATTTCAAATTCTGCAATAACGCTGTTGCGCATCGGACGAACAACCTCAATATTCTCGGGGACACGACCTAACATATCCAGGGCGGATTGCCCGATTTCTACGAGTTTTAATTCATCCAGCAGGATAGCGACAATGGTCGGTTCCTGTAGAAGTATGTTGTTACCTTCGGCAATCCTGGTATTCAATGTACCCAGGTCAATGCCAAGTTCATGTGAAAGTCCTGCCATAATGCCTTCCTATTCGTATGACAACAACCGCTGAAAAACGGGTTTAATTGTACCGAATAACTCGTTAGATGATACCTGTTAATTTATTTAACGCATAGCGCAGATAAAACGTTTCGTATAGGTACTCTTGTTTCGATGCCAAAATTCAAAAACCTAGATAGTAGATTTATTTTATCATTGAAAAGCGCTAAAGTCTGGTTGAACTCGAAGGGTGCCAATAATTAGAAGATACAATCAATGGGTAAAATGTCAATCGGAAAAATGTCAAGCGGAAAAATTGTCGCAAATTTTCAGTCACGGTATACTTAAAAACCAG
>JAXHUT010000320.1:0-10348 GCA_034189405.1 Chloroflexota bacterium | reverse complement strand
TGACTTGTGCATAAAGTCCTTCCAGGTCACGTTCAAATTTTGGAGAATTATGCAATTTATCAATTTCGATCAGGATCATGTCCGCCCGTTTGCCGACGGACAGTGACCCGATGATGTGGTTCATATGTATGGCTTTTGCGCCCATGCTGGTCGCCATTGCCAGGGTTTGCCTGGCGGGCAGGGCTGTTGGGTCACCTGAAGAGGCTTTTGCGATCATCGATGCCAAGCGCATTTCCTCAACCATGTCTAAATCATTGTTGGATGCCGGGCCATCGGTACCAATGCCCACATTAACACCCAATTCAAGCATTCTTGTGACATTTGCAAACCCTGAAGCTAATTTGAGATTTGATGAAGGATTATGAGCAACACCGGCACCATGCTTTTTCAGTTCTCGCATTTCGCCTTCATCGATATGAACGCAGTGGGCTGCGATGACATTTGCTTCGAAGATGCCGCGTTTTCTCAAATAGGGTACAACAGGCATGCCAAATTCCTCCCGAATTGCTTCGACCTCACCAGAAGTTTCAGCGACATGCGTGTGCAATGGAACATCATACTTTTTTGCAAGCGCCGTGCTTGCTCGATAAATTTCATCTGTACAGGTATAAGGTGCATGCGGCGCTATCGAGGGGACAATCAGCGGATGGTCTTTCCAGGTTTTGATAAATTCCTCTGCATCTGCCAAAGCCTCTTCGTAATATGTCGCATCTGGCGATGGAAATTTAAGGATAGATTGAGAACAAATCGCTCTCAAACCAGATCCAGCCGTAGCTTCAGCGACATCGGACTCATAATAATACATGTCAACAAATGTCGTCACGCCGCTTCGAATGCATTCAGCACACGCTAGTTTTGTTCCAAGCTGAACAAATTCTGACGAAACAAATTCACGTTCAACTGGCATCATATAACCCATCAGCCACACGTCCAGGCGAAGGTCGTCCGCCAGTCCTCGCAGTAAGGTCATGGGGACATGCGTATGCGCGTTGATCAGCCCCGGCATGAGTATTTTTTGTTTGCAATCAACGAGGTTTTCTGCTTGGAAATCTTCAAGAACTTTGTTTTCGGGTCCGACCGCAGTAATACTATCACCTTTTACTGCAACTGCACCTGGGTTATAGATATTGAATTCTTTGTCCATGGTGAGTACAATCGCGTTATGAAATAACCAATCAGCCTGTGTCATAAATCTCCTATCTAATATTTTTCAAGGCTTGTATATAGTTGGCGCCTTAAAAAGTCTAAGCCAATATTCTGTGACCATAGAGGAATGTGTTCTTTAGGACCGCCGTATTTACGAGTTTTTGATATTTTATTTTTCGAATTTTGAAAAAACAAATGGGCTGAGGGTGAGTCGTTTAGGTTAACCGCTACGCCCAACCAGACATCGCAATTGATATCTTTTTGTATATTTTTAATTTCTCTTTCGAAAGCTGCTGTGTCTTCTGGCTTTTCAATTAATATACTTGAGTGAAGTTGGTCAGGTTGTCCCATCTTTATGCGTTCAGTTAATTTTCCATCCAAACCATATTCAACCACACCTAATTTAATAAGGTGTTGATTGATGAAGTGGCTGATGATTAATTCAAGGGTTTCTTCGTTTTTTCCGTAGATATTTTCCCCTAGTCGCGATTTCAATTCCTGGATGATTGGAAAACTTAATCTTTGGGCTTCAAGTTCAGATTCTGCTTTTGACGTGACCCGGATATCTACCTGACCAGGGTGTGCGAGAAGACCCACGGAAGGATTCGACATTTGTTCGAGGTCATCAATTATTTCATCGATCACTGATTCCCCGATTGAAGCCGTATGCAAGACGGTTGCTTTGATGATTTGATTTTTCAATATGAATTTTTGATTTAGAAAAGGGATGATTGTATCATGTAAGATAAATTCCATCTCAAGGGGAACGCCGGGCAATGAGATCACACAGGCATCTCCCACCTCGACGATAAAGGAAGGCGCGGTTCCTACAGGGTTATTCACGGGTATTGCACCCTCCGGGATGAACGCCTGGCGGCGGTTGTTTTCGGTTGGTTTTCTTCCGTGATCAACAAAGTGGTTGACGATGTCTTCCCAAAGTTTGGGATCAAACACCAATTCAAGATCTAAAGCTTTTGCAACTGCATGGCGAGTTGGGTCATCAACTGTGGGGCCAAGTCCACCTGTTGTGATAATAATATCTGCTCGAGTCAATGACTCCCTGATTGTCGAAGCGATCCTGGCGGGGTTATCACCGATCGTGATAATTCTGAATATATCAATCCCCTGATCTCTCAGTGTACGGGCGATATAGGTTGAATTTGTATCAGTAATTTCACCCAGTAATAGTTCGGTACCGATTGTGATGATTTCTAAAGTTGGCATAGTTACCTCTAGTACGATTTTAACCGATATTTATTATTAATGATGGATTCTCTTCGGCAATTCTTGACGTTGAAGGGTCTTTATTGTAGGATTAATCCATTCGACACAAAGGTGATTCATGACCTATCAGCAAGAAATAGGAAATTTTGGTGAAAAAATTGCAGCGGATTATCTTATTGAAAAAGGCTATCTGCTTTTAGATCGCAATTATCATACCCGATATGGCGAATTAGACCTTGTTATGCTTGAGGATGGGATTATTGTCTTCGTCGAAGTCAAAACCAGAACCTCAGAGACCTTTGGTCGTCCTGAAGAAAGTATCACACCATCAAAATTGGAACACCTTCAAAATGCTGGTTTGATGTGGCTGCAGGCGCACCCGGAATCATCGGATGATTGGCGTATTGATGCTGTCAGCATCCTTATGCATCGAAACGGTAATATTAGAGACATCAAACATTTTGTTAACGCAAATTTATGAATGAAAATAAAAAAAAGCCCCTGGTTGTCATTGTTGGCCCAACTGCTGTTGGCAAGACAAGCGTTTCAATAGCCTTAGCGCAAAGATTGAATGGTGAAATTGTCTCTGCGGATTCCCGCTTGCTTTATCGGGGTATGAACATTGGCACGGCAAAACCAAGTATGGAAGAACGGGAGGATATTCCTCATCATTTGATTGATGTGGCAAATCCGGATGAAAGGTGGAGCCTTGCAATTTATCAGCGTGAGGCGTACAAGATCATAAACGAAATCCACGCCAGGAAGAAATTACCATTTTTGGTTGGCGGTACAGGCCAATATATTCGTTCGATCATCGAAGGCTGGAATATTCCACCCCAGAGTCCGGATTATAAACTTCGAGAAGCTTTGAACGCTTGGGCTGAGAAGATCGGCGCAGCGGGTCTTTATGAGGGATTGAAGCTGATTGATCCTGAGGCTGCTGAGAAAATGGATTATCGTAACCAACGCCGGACGGTGCGTGCATTGGAAGTGATTTTCAAAACCGGGCAGCGTTTTTCTGACCTGCGACGTAAACAAGAATGCCCTTATGGGTCCATTGTTTTAGGTATTGGACGATCTCGTGATGAGCTCTATGAACGGGTAGATCAGCGCATTGAAAATATGCTGAACGATGGCCTGGTGGAAGAAGTTCGAGGTTTGCTAGACTCGGGGTATTCACCCAATTTATCACCCATGTCAGCTATAGGTTATGCTGAAATCATCCAATATTTACAGGGAAACAATAGCCTCGAGGAATCGGTTGCATTGATTAAGCGCAATACACGCATTTTTGTCAGGCGGCAAGCCAATTGGTTCAAACCCGATGATCCACGAATTCATTGGTTTGAAGCCTCTCCAACTTTGGTAGATCAGATGGCGCTTTTTATCAGGAGAAAATTATATGGTGATGGATAGACCCTGGTTTGTGCATTATGATGAAGGTGTGCCCACAGAAATTACTATACCAATGATTTCCCTGGTGGATCTTTTTGCTGAAGCAGTCAGGAAATATGGCGACTCTATCTGTACTATTTGCGGCTCAGAAAAGCACACATACAACCAAATCGATGACCTTTCTGATCGGGTTGCCCGGTATTTAATCGCAAATGGTCTTCAAAAGGGGGATCGCGTGGGTATCTTGTTACCCAACACAAGCGCATTTGTGGTCAGCTATTATGGCATCCTAAAGGCTGGTGGTGTCGTTATGGCGCTCAACCCAGCATACAGAACACGAGAAATTGAGCGACTTTCGGTAGAATCTGGCATTAAGTACCTGATATTGCCGGATGTTGTTTATGATGAAATAAAAGCCATCCAGGGAAATACCCAAATCGAAAGGTTGGTGGTTGTCGATTCAAAAATTTCTGCGCTTTCGGCGGATGATGTTTCATGGGAGCAATTAATAAAGGGATTTTCTGATACGGGTTCAATTGAGGTTGTTGTTAATCCGGATGACCCGGCTATATTTCAATACACGGGAGGAACAACCGGAACACCAAAGTGTGCGATAGGTCTGCATCGCAATCTAGTAGCGAATGTTTATCAATTTAATTATTGGTTGATCAACACTGAACTGGGAAAAGAAACCGTATTGGTTGCCATTCCCATCTACCACGTTTATGGGATGGTGTTGGGCATGAACTTGGCTGTAAAAATGGGCGCAAAGATGATTTTGATCCCTGATGCAAGGGATTTGGATGGGTTACTTAAAGCGGCTGAAGAACACCATGCTACGGTATTTCCGGGTGTCCCCAATCTTTATGCTGCGATAAACCAATATCCAAAGGTTCTGAATGGGGACTATGACCTCTCATCAATAAAAGCATGTATTTCTGGATCTGCGGCACTACCTTTGAAGGTTAAACACGCGTTTGAAGCCCTGACTCATGGTCACCTGGTCGAAGGCTATGGATTATCGGAAGCACCGACAGCAACCCATTGCAACCCAATCCTGGGCGAGAATCGCGAAGGGTCTATTGGACTGCCGCTGCCCAATGTCGATTGCAAAATAGTGGATCTTGAAACAGGGGAAAGAATAACTAAGTTTGGAGAACCGGGGGAGTTATTGGTCAGAGGTCCTCAAGTCATGGTGGGTTACCATCAACGACCTGAAGAGACGGCAAATGCGCTTTTAGATGGTTGGCTGCGTACGGGGGATGTTGTACGGATGGATCAGGATGGCTATTTTTATATTGTTGATCGCAAGAAGGACGTTATTAAAGTTGGGGGTTTCCAGGTCTGGCCAAATGAAATTGAATCTGTTTTATTTGAACATTCTAAAATTAGCGAAGCTGCTGTCGCAGGGATCACAGAGGAGGATGGTTCAGAAGTTCCAAAAGCCTGGGTGGTTTTGCGGAGGGGTCAAAATGTGACAATAGAAGAGCTGACGTTATACTGTGATCGATTCTTAACCCGGTATAAAATTCCCAAATATTTTGAATTCCGGGACAGCCTTCCAAGAACAAGGGTTGGAAAAGTCCTCAGGCACGAACTTGTGGCGGAGCATTATCGATCGTTAAAATAAATAAGGGGTGTTTTTCCTAAAGGAAATGGACAGTCCTTATTAAACCCTCTCCCTTTGGCAAGGGGATTAAAGTCCCTTCCTTTTAGGGAAGGGATTTAGGGTTAGGTAAAGATAAGTTTTAGAGTCAATGAATAATTCGCGTCAGGGATGAAAAATCTGCATTCTATTACCCAGTATTTGAAAAACCGGATGACAACCTATCCTGCCCCCTCTCTAAAGGGAAGGGGAGTAAAAGCCCCTTTATTTTAGGACAATCTCGATGGGGTGGGGGTATCACTAATCTTGTTCAAAATTCCCCCTGCCTGCGGGGGGCTAGGGGGGTAAAGTCTTTTGACCATGCAATCAAAGATCTATTCTTTTTAGGAGTGCGGACTTCAGTCCGCAATATCATGGCATTTCAAATTGATTCAGTTTAGAAGTCGAAACCCTCACCTTGCCCCCTTCCTAAAGGGGAAGGGGAGTAAAAGCCCCTTTATTTTAGGACAGCCTCCTTGTTGTCGATCGCAAAATATTAAGAATGGGCGATTTCAGGAATACCACCCGTTTTTTCAACCGGTGTCGGGAAAATCTCAAAGAATGCATTTGCATCCAATGTTTCAACTTCTAAAAGTTTTTCTGCCACCTTATCCAATTCTTGTCGGTACTTGATTAAGATGTCTTTCGATCGTTGGTAAGCTTCCTGAACAATATTTTGAATCGCCGTGTCGATTTTCTCGGCAATATGCTCTGAATAATCCCTTTGTTCGGATATCTCACGCCCAAGGAAAACCAATTCTTCTTTTTTGCCATAAACCATCTGTCCTAATTCATCGCTCATACCAAGGCGCATTACCATTGTGCGTGCCAGTTTGGTGACTCTTTCCAGGTCATTTGAGGCGCCTGAGGTGATGTCGTTGAAAACGACATCCTCTGCAGCGCGTCCGCCTAATAGTCCAATCATATCACTCATAATCTGACGGCGTGATTTCAGGACGCGGTCTTCTTCAGGAAAAGCCATGGTGTACCCACCGGCTTCCCCACGTGAGATAATTGAAACTTTTTGCACCGTATCCGCTTCTGGGAGAGCATTGAGAACGACTGCATGACCTGCTTCGTGGTAGGCAATGATTTTTTTCTCATTTTCATTGATCAATCGACTTTTACGTTCAGGTCCAGCTATCACCCGTTCAATGGCTTCCATAAATTCAGGGTGTTCAATAATTTTCTTTTCGCGACGGGCTGCCAGGATCGCGGCTTCGTTAACCAAATTTTCGATGTCTGCACCAACAAAACCGGGTGTTGATCGGGCGATATCGTATAAATCGACATCGGGAGATACGGGTTTACCTTTGACGTGCACTTTGAGTATTGCTTCACGCCCCTTGATGTCAGGGCGATCCAATACAACACGGCGGTCAAAGCGACCTGGCCGTAGAAGGGCAGGATCGAGAATATCTGGGCGGTTGGTTGCTGCGATAATGATCACATTCGTGTCAGTATCAAAGCCATCCATCTCGACCAACAACTGGTTCAGGGTTTGCTCTCGTTCGTCATGACTGCCGCCTAGTCCAGCACCGCGGTGGCGTCCAACTGCGTCAATTTCGTCCACAAAGACGATAGCTGGTGCATGTCGTTTAGCCTGTTCAAAAAGATCGCGAACACGGCTGGCACCTACACCGACAAACATTTCAACGAACTCTGAGCCAGAAATGGAAAAGAAAGGAACGCCTGCTTCGCCAGATACCGCTTTAGCCATGAGAGTCTTTCCTGTGCCTGGTGCGCCTACAAGCAGCACGCCCTTAGGAATGCGAGCGCCAAGGGATGTGAATTTTTGAGGTTCTCGTAAAAATTCAACAACTTCTTGCAATTCTTCTTTTGCTTCATCCACGCCCGCTACATCTTCAAAGCTAACCGTTGGATGATCACCGGAGAACATTCGAGCTTTGGATTTTCCAAAGGACATTGCTGCGGTGTTGCTGCCCTGCGCCTGCCTAAAAATAAAAAACAACATACCGATGAAGAGCAGGAATGGCAGGATGTAGCTAGCAATTGAGATAAGTCCCAATAATGGGCTGGGAAGTTTGATATCAATAGTGACATTGTCGGCAGAAAGCTGTTCTGGCGAAACCCCAAGCGAAACTAATTGTTCAATCAGTGGAGAACTGGGGTCTTTTGTAGAAGTTGCAACAACATCACTATTTTTATATGTGATCTCTAAAAAGCTGTCATTTTCAATGATCGATTTGATCTTTCCAGCTTTAAGATCTGTTGCAACCTTGTTGAACGGGATTTCATCCGTGCCTGCACCTTGCTGATTTACTGTAAAGAATACCATCGCAATAATGGCTATAAAAAGCATTATGTAGATGATAGACGATTGGTTTCCTGATTTCACTTAATCCTCCAGATATAAATTTTTTATCTTAAATAATGACCTTGGTCATTATACCAATCCGAACAGGTGTTTACCAGTATTTTGTGTAATAATTAATAAAGATAATAGATTTGTGTATATTAGACTTTATGATGATGGAATAAATGTTTCTTATTCCTGAAATTCCGTAAATTTATTCAAAATTGGATGACATTCACTACATCCTACAAACGGGTCATCAACCACCTGGTGGCTTTTATTGCAATAAGCTGAAATTTTGACTTTTTGTCCTAATCCTAAAAAACCTGATTTGATTTCACCCGAGAGGATCATGTGTGGGCAGGTGTTTGCCATGACGATATCCGGGACAGGGCAAGATTTGCAGTGTTTGATGTCCCAGGGAGGGTTTAAATCAACAATTAAGCGGCATTCTTCATGGTGTCTACCGCGATGATAGTCACCGTAAAAATAGGGGCATTCTTTGCCAGTTGTTGGGACTTTCATAAACAACCTCATTGATACCTGGATCCAGGCAAGGGGACCCAGAGTGATTAAAATGTATTTTAGACTCGTGTGATGTATTCACCATTTCGAGTGTCGACCCGAATCGTATCCCCTTGTCCTACAAAAGAGGGTACCTGGACTTCTAAACCTGTTTCTGTAATGACCTTTTTGGTCACACCGGTGGCAGTATCACCACGAACGGAGGGATCAGCTCTTGTGATCAGAAGATCTATTGAGGTGGGTAATTCCACATCCAGGGCTTCGCTGCCAAAGAACATGAGTTTTACGTCCAGGTTGGGTTTCAAAAATTCAGCCTGTTCACCAACAATATCCTTATTCACTGGATATTGCTCATAGGTTGCGTTGTCCATAAAATAAAAAAACCGATCGTCCGCATACAGGAACTGTGCGTTGTGATAATCCAGACGTACATCCTGAACGCGATTTCCGGAGTTGAAGGTCATATCCAATGTCGTACCTTTTCGGAGGTCGCGTGCTTTAATGCGAATCGTTGCTTGCCCTCGTCCAGGTTTATTATGGGCATAATCCAGCACTTTGTATAGGCTGCCATCTTGTTCAAAGGTTACGCCTTTGCGTAATTCATTTACATCGATCATCCGTTTGTTCTTCCTTTAAAATTCTAATAAAAATAACTAAAGGATTATAGCGCACTCGCCATTGGTTTACAAGTCGGTATCGGCTGTGTGTCATATTTGAGTGTGTCATTTGAGTGTGCAGCAATTCTAAATACGGAAATAATGGATAAAAACCTTTCCAAAATAAGCGAAACGAGAATTTTTCAAGTTTTAGAATTATTTTTTTCGAGAAATTGTCCTAGCAAGGCGATATTTTGCCTATTATTTGCTGAAACATAGAATAGAATCTCTGAATTTGAGTCCTTTTTCGGTATTTCACATTTTTTATTGCAATAGAAACCTCGCTGGTTATTGCTAGAAGCACCGAAATATTATATCGGAAAAACTTTGTCAAATTCATATTTGAGAATGTTTAATATCGGATTTGCATTGATCATCATCAGTGATGCGCTGCTAGTTCTGCCTCTGACAGTTCTTCAGCCTGGGGCCAGTCTAGCCCAGCTTGTTCGGCCCGTTTGAGATATTCCCCCACCGTGCTGTGGGAAATCTTCAAACTTGCGCTCACCTGACGGGCGCTCAATCCTAAACCCCATTTCAACCGCAGGACTTCTTTGATCTTTCTCATCGCGAAGCACTCTTCGAGAGGTCAGTCTCCTTTGTGCCATTGTTGCCTCCTCATCGTGTTGGAATGAGGACAAGCATGACACATCTTTGGGTGTCTGACCAGTTCTGTTGTTAGATTCCGGCCTTCATGAAAAAGTGGACTGTTTGCTCCAAAATGAGTGGACGGCATGCACCAGAATCGGTGGACGGCATGCTCAAGAATCGGTGGTCGGTTTCCCCCAGATTATGCAAGGCTGGCGCAACGTGGGCACCGAGCAACGCCAGGTGGTGACCAGCCTTGGCGCCATCCGCTATCGGAGGCGGATCTACCTGGATGAAGCCGGACAACCCAGGAAACCGGTGGATGAACTGCTCGGCGTGCAACGATACGAACGGATGGGCGGCCGGGTGAAGGAAAAGGCTGCAGCCCTGGCCAGCGTGGGGACGTACCAGCAGACGGCTGTTCAATTGAGTTATTTGGCGCACACCCCCATCAGCCCCAGCACGATCCAGCGGATGATCTGGGCGCTCGGCAATCACATCGCTGATGAAGAAGAGGCAGAGCGGCAACGCATCTTTACGAGCGGCGAGCAGGTCGCGGGCGGCAAGATAGCTGCTCCCGTGCTGTATGGGGAGAGCGATGGCGTCTGGCTGCACCTGCAGCGTGAGAAGCGCAAATCGGTCGAAGTGCGGGTGGGTCTCATGAGCACCGGCCGAAAGCCGATCGGGAAAGACCGTTTTCGCCTGGAGAATAAGCACTGGATCACCGCAATTGGCCTGAATTCTGAAGCCCGGCAAGAGCAAGTCCTACGCGAGGCGCATCTGCATTATGACCTGGAAAGCACCCACTTGCTGGTATGCGGTGGTGATGGTAATCAATGGGTGCGCCATAGCTTC
>JAXHUT010000032.1:0-4219 GCA_034189405.1 Chloroflexota bacterium | reverse complement strand
TGAAAAAGTAGTGAATCCTTTTCCCCACATAAAGCGGTCTTCCCTTTTTTCAGGGGATTCTTTGATGCAAAACCTATGATTATTCGTTATAATACTGTCTATGTTTGCATATCAGAGCAGCGTTTATTATATGTGTGATTGAAAGTTGCCCGTCCCTGAGCAATAGCGCGCCTTGTGTGACGGGGCGCGTTTGTTTTGGAATTATTTGGAAAATTATAAGGAGGTTATTATGAATATAGATCAACAAGTGACGTATTTGATGCGGGGAACCGCTTATGGTGACCCGATGACCCATGAAGCCATGAAAAAAGAGCTTCGTGAACGTTTGATTGAATCGGAAAGTTCCGGCAGACCCTTGAGGGTTTATTGCGGTTATGATCCCAGAACTTCAGATTTACATATTGGTCATACTGTTACGATGCGCAAACTTCGCCAGTTCCAGGAATTAGGACACCATGTCATTTTTGTTGTGGGTACATACACCGCATTGATCGGTGATCCATCGGATAAAGATAAGCTGAGGGTGCAGCTTTCACCGGAAGAAGCACGGGTTAATGCTGAAACCTATGCTGAACAGGCTTTTCGTATTCTTGATCGTGAGGAGACCGAAGTCCGTTACAATGCTGAATGGCTCTCAAACCTATCTTTTAAAGATTTGATTCATCTGGCATCGAATTTTACACTTCAGCAATTTCTTACACGAGAAAACTTCAAGAAACGTTTTGAGAATGAAGAAGCGGTCTATTTCCATGAATTATTTTATGCAATTATGCAAGGCTACGATGCCTATGCCCTGGATGCGGATGTGCAGGTGGGTGGAACCGACCAAATGTTTAACATTATGACTGCATCGCGCAAGATCATGTCATTTTATGGTGAAAAACCGAATATCGGCATAATTCTTGGGATCTTGCCTGGCACGGATGGTGATGTGAAGATGAGTAAATCTCTTGGGAATCATATCCCCCTTAACACGACGCCTGAGGATATGTTCGGTAAGGTGATGAGTGTGCCGGATAAAGCAATGCCAAGTTACGCAAGGCTTGTCACCCGCTGGACTGTTGATAAAATAAACCAATTTGAAGATGCCATCGAAAAGGGCGAATTGCATCCCAGGGATGCAAAATTTGAACTGGCACAGGAGATAACTTCAGCATTCTTTGATGACGAAAAAGCACAAAAAGCTAAAGACCATTTTATTACATTGTTTCAGAAAAAGGACACGCCTGATGACATGGAAGTTTTTAAACCGACTGGTAAACCTGTCTTATTGGATGTCCTTGTGGATAGCGGCTTGGTAAGGAGTAAATCCCAGGTCAGGCGACTGGTTGAACAAAACGGCGTAAAGATTGATGGTGAAGTGATAAAAGACCCCTATAGGGTACTCGAGCCGCCTGTTGTTGTTCAGGTAGGCAAAAGACGGTTTTTAAAGGTTGAGAAATAAATTAAGGGAAAGACTTTACTAAAGGCTGTAAGATGATAGCAGCCTCTTTTTATTATTGATCCCCTGTAGAAGAAGTCTGTATGGTTTGTTCAAGAAGGGACAAACCAATTTCTTCGGCAAGCTGGGGTGCATCTCTTTCAAGCAGCACAACGACAACTGTCGGTTGACCCTGCCAATCTACTGTGGTGCCAGCAATAAACCAGGTGATTGTTTGCTCATCCAGTGTTGCAACTTTTGATGTCACCTGCCAGTAAGGGGTTCCAGGCATTTCGAGCAAACTGGTGATCCAATGCGCTGCGCCTATTTCTATTGCCTGTGAGTTTTGCCCTAATTTTGGAAGTGTTACCCAATTACCTGTCGAATCTTGATAAGCATTGACAAGCCTTGGTGCCGGCAGAATGCCCTTGTTGGTTAAGGCGCTGGCCCCTAATGCCATTTGAAGCGGCGTAAGATTGAATGCGCCCTGACCTTGATAAAGCGCATCAGGCGGATCGGATTGGGGGAAATCGGCTTGTGCGACAGTCAAACGGATATCAGGAGGAGAAAAGAAACGGAGATTTTGGAAAAGGTCAAGAAGGGTATTGACGCCCGTAGTTTCAGCAAGTTTTGCCTGGATGCCTTGGCATCCGGAGGTGATGACAGCTTGCCAGGTCATCTCAGCGCCCGGGTAAGTCGCACAAGTTTGTAATTGTGGGGAACCACCCATTAATGAACTAGGAGTGTCGTTTTGTTGAATATACGCAATCTGCGTTGTCGCAACAAAGGGAAAGAGTGTGGACCCTGGCGGGTACAATCCCTGGGTTGCCCGATTGACAAGAGGTGCGCTCTCATCATTCACAAGATTTTGCCAATTTTCTTCCAGGTTTTCTGCATCAAAATAAGGGTGTGAAGCCATGGTAATAATTTCACCCGATTGAGCGTTCATCAGCAGCATTGCCCCTGGTTCTTCACCAAGCAAAGAATCTGCAAATTTTTGCAATTCAAGATCAATGGTTAACCTGACATCCAAGCCGGGGGGCGGCTGGTTGTAGAGCAATTCTTGCCAAAAGAGGGATATTGCTGGGTAGCCCTGATAGCCGCGCAAATAATCAAACACACTTTCTTCAATCCCGGTTTGCCCGTAAGTTGGATTCGTGTAGCCAATGACGGGATAGAGAGGGATGTGATTGCTTTTTCTTTGGAAAGAACCGACCTCACCGGTGTTTGTGATGATGATTTGATTGTCCCGATCAAGAATATTTCCCCGTTCACTAAAACGGTCATCAATCACCCAGCGGGGATTTTCAGGTCGATTGACCAAGGTTGGCATGAACCAGAATGATGCCAGGCTGGTGACAATCATTTCAAGGGCAAGTAGGGCGATCAGAAGGCTGCTGAAGATGATTGGCCGGCGTTGACGGACCACTTCAATTTGAGGTTCATCAGGGATTCGATCGCTGATTATCATCAGAAAGAGCATCGCGATAAAGGACACAACCAGTGATGAACCGCCATAAGAGACAAAAGGTAGGGTGACTCCTGTCAAGGGGAGGAGTCCGATGTTACCACCGATGATCAAAACGCTTTGAACGCCAAAATAAAAAACCAATCCCAATGCTAAATAGCGGTCAAAGGAATGCTGGGTGGCATTGATCAGCTTAACAGCCCTGTAAAGCAGAATGATAAAGAGAGAAATGATTAATCCAGCCCCTAGAAAACCCAGTTCCTCAACAATGGCTGAGTAAATAAAATCGGAGACAGAAACCGGGATCAAGCCAGGGCTGCCCAACCCGGGGCCTGCACCAAAAATACCGCCTTCGGCAATTGCAATCAATGATTGTAAGATTTGGTAAGAGGCACCCGAAGGATCGCCAAAGGGATTTAACCAGGCGTTGAATCGCACCTGGACGACGTCTATATAAAAGTAAGCGATGATTATGATTAATATCCCTAAAATGGGGGCGACGAAAAAGATGCGTTTATTTCCTTTGGTGGAGAAGATAAAACCAAGATAGATCAAAAGAAAAATAGTGGCTGTTCCTAAATCCCTTTGAACAACAAGCAGCACCAGCGCAGTGCCAATCACAAATAGTGTGGGTAAAATGATATTAAATTTTCGATACACAAAGACCTGGCGATCTGTAAAGAAACTTGCAAGGTAAGTGATCAACAGGATTTTTAAAACTTCAGAAGGTTGAAAGTGGATTCCAAAGAACTCAAACCATAAAGTTGGACCATTGCCGCTGGGATTCATGCCCAGGAAAATGGTCAAACCTGTCAGTATTAACCCTAGAATTAACCAAATATATTTATATCGACGCAAATAGTCCAAAAAAATGGGATAATTTAATCCAAGATAAACCAGCAGTGAAGCGAAAGCGATCCAAATCGTTTGACGCAATCCCATGTTGGGGTATAACCGCCAAATTGTCATTAGACCGATACCGGCCAATAAAGAAACAACCGGTAGAATATAAGGATCGCGATGGGGTAGTTTACGCGTGGATTGATAATGCAGCAGCCCAAAAGCAGCTATCCAAATCCCAACCCCCAGCCAATGTGCAAGGCGGTACCCATCAGCCTGACCATGATAGCGAATCATCGGAGAAATGGATAAGATTAAGGCAAATATTATTAGAATGATTGTTGCAATTGATAATAATTTGCCCTGTGTTTGATCGATAGGGGATTCTTTATCCCCGAATGGGAAGAAATTGATCACAATTAATCCAGGTATTTATTAATGAGAAGCCCAAGTTGTTGTTGTTTTTCGGGATCAATATCGTCCCGGTCGGT
>JAXHUT010000319.1:0-2830 GCA_034189405.1 Chloroflexota bacterium | reverse complement strand
AAATGCGACTACCAGCCAATCAAACAAGAAACCTGCAAATACCGCTATTGTCATCCATTTACCTCCCCCCAGAACCTCAATCATGGCTCAAGCCATGGTAACGCAAAAAATCCGGGTTGTTTCGCCAGTTCTTCTCAACTTTTACTTGCAGTTCCAAAAACACCGATTCGCCGCTCATCTCCTCAATCTCCTGCCGGGCGAGGGTACTGATTTTCTTGATCATCGACCCTCTTTTTCCAATAACAATCCCTTTTTGGGACTCCCGCTCCACAAAAACCGTAGCATGGATATATCGTGTCCCATTGGGTCGCAAGGCGTAATCATTGACCTGGACGAAGATGGCATAAGGCACTTCATCCTGCAGAAAATTCAATGCTGCAGCACGAATAATATCCTCAGCGATCTCCCTTTCATAGGTATCCGTTATTTGATCTTCCGGGAAATATTTTGGTCCCTCGGGTAATAATTCAATAATCCGTCCCAAAAGCACATCACGTCCAATTTGTGTTATCGCAGAAATTCGAATACTATCATCAAAGGTCATCAATTGTTTGTAGGCTGCCTCATGTTCTTCAATCGTAGCAGGGTCAGCCAGGTCAATTTTATTCAGAACAAGCAAGCGGGTTACATCTCCTGCCCGAGCCTGGACTTGATCTGCAATCATCTGGTCTTCTTTGTTCGGCAGCTGGCTGACATCCACAATAAACAAAATCAAATCGGCATCCATCAGTGCATATTGCGCTTCTTCGTTAATAAACTCACTTAATTTAAAGGATTCTGAATGGATACCCGGCGTGTCCACAAAGATAACTTGAGCCTCTTCGGTTGTAAGGATGCCGAGCTGACGACGTCGAGTGGTTTGCGGTCGATAAGAAACTGCTGCGATCTTTTGCCCAATATAGTGGTTTAACAAGGTAGATTTGCCGACGTTTGGCTTCCCAACAAGCGCCACATATCCCGATTTAAAACCCTCAAAATTCAATCCCTCAATTGAAGCCACAGCTTACCCTCATTTCATGCATTTCATGTTGACTAAATTATACAGCCACCTTGTCGTTCTCCACGTTATGCCCTTCCAGAGCCAAAAGGAAGGCTTTAGTTTTGATGCCACCCCTATAGCCGCGTAATCCCCCGTCCGCGCCAATCACCCGGTGGCAGGGGATCACAATGGGCAGTGGGTTGCTCCCCAGGGCGCCACCCACTGCCCGTGATGCGCCAGGCTTACCCACCTCTTTTGCCACATCACCGTAAGTTAAAACCTGCCCATACGGGATATTCGCAGTAAACGCCAACACCTCCCGCTGGAATCCGCCCATCACAGACCAATCAATTTTGACTGAAAAGTCTTTTCGAATACCAAATAAATACTCATTGAGTTCAGATAATAAGATGCCGATTGTTTCCATGCCTTGAAGTGATGGGAGTAGGTCATTAATGTTCTCTTTTTCTTTAAGCGCCTGCAAATCCATGAAGGCAAGTCTTTTTAAACCATTATCGCCAGCATAAAAGCTGATCTCCCCTAAAGGCGATTCTAGTAATGTTCCAAATGTGACCGTCAAACCTCACCTCTATCCAATAAATACCGATGATACGCCTCAATATTACCTTAAAATGCATGACAAATATCCTCATCCTTAAAAAATGAGGCTTGTAGAATTGCAACATCGGGCATTTGTTGGGTGTTCGTAGGCTGAGCGTCAAGCAAGCGCGGTGATACTCCTGTAAAATTTGATCAGTTAGAAAAACTTCTCTTTTTCTCCTCCTTAAGAGCGTGCCCGGGTCGGGGTCCCAGGCACGCTCTAAAACTTTAACACACAGTAAATTTTTACAGCAATCTTGGATTATAATAAATTCAACGCAGACTAATATGAATGGAGTGAAAAATGAATCAAACAAGAGAAACCTACGGCATTGACATTGCCGGGGTCCATCGAGAACTGGCATTATTTGAGGTCAAACCCGGTCTTCGTATTGCCATTTTAAATATCCTCGGGGATACAGAGCTTGTTGAAGCCTGTGCTGAAGCCCTTGGTGATAAATTAGAAGATATCCAATACGATGCCCTGGTTACTGCAGAAGCGAAAAGTATCCCAATCGCCCATGCGCTTTCAGTTGTCACCGGAAAACCTTATATCATCTTACGAAAATCCTATAAACCCTACATGGGTAATGCCCTTAAAGCTGAAACCCTGTCAATCACAACAGGTGAACCCCAAAGTTTGTACCTTGATGAAAAAGACAGGGCATTGGTGAAGGGCAAGAAAGTTGTCATCCTGGATGATGTCATCAGCACCGGATCGACATTGCAAGGCATGCGCATAATCCTGGAAAAAGCTGGAGCAGAAATTACAGCTGAGGCTGCCATCCTGACGGAAGGGGAACGTGCCAGGTGGTCGGGCATTATTTCCCTAGGACACATTCCGGTTTTTACAGAATAGCACAAAAAAGCGGGTTCAATCACTAAAAAGCCAGTCTTTATCTGGCTTTTTGATTTAAAAGACGAATACAGAAGAAAATCGCAACCTCTCAGGGGAATTTGTGTTAATTAGATTGAAGAATTTTGGAACTTTTTTGTCGTCAAACTCGTCTAAATTTTTTACGAGATTGTTATTATTTTACTGGAAATGATGATGAAAGGAGGAGGTCCATGAGTGCTGGGTGCACTAAAAAGTTGTTGGTTAAACAGCCAAGGGCAAAATACGACCGCAACGTTTGGCAACAATTGGCTCCCACCGTTGACTAAGCCATGCAGCTCTAGCCTTGGCAGTACAGACTGCGCCATCTCTCGTCCAACGGGCACCCGCTTCTTTGAGACGCAATTCTCCAAGTC
>JAXHUT010000318.1:0-7374 GCA_034189405.1 Chloroflexota bacterium | reverse complement strand
TGAAACGTGAAGCACAGATCAAGACTTACAGCCATGCTAAAAAAGCTAAACTGGTTGAAGAGACAGAATTGGTTGAAGATTTTTTAAGCGAAAAAGCACAGTAAAAGAACCAATAGTAGAATTTGTTAATCATAAAACCGTTGTGCCATGATATCAAGTCGCCACGGTCAGTCAATTCACTATTCACTATTCACTATGGTTTTCTAATATCACTTCAACCGTGATGATGTAAACAACAGCAAGGCAATCCCCAGCACGCTCACAACCACCAAACCAATCCCCACTAACAGGGTGTCACCGCTGAAAATATTCCTGATGAAATTTGTGCGCGGCTCAGGTGTTTCTGTGATGTTCTCAGCTAATAATGTCGGCGATGGCGCAGATGTCATTGTCGCCGCCGTGGGTGAGGGCGCCAGGCTTGGTGTTGTTGTCAATTCCGCGGGTGTCCCGGTGGTTTCTGGCGTCTCTTGCACCTCTATGCTGGCAGGTTTGATCAGCAATTGTTGATCCGGGAAGATGGCATCCTCCTCCGTCAGCCCGTTGAGCGCTAAAAGATCTGGCATGTTAATGTTGTAAGCTTCAACGATGGTCCACAAGGTTTCTCCATACTGGACGATGTGGATCACGGATCCATCAGGATTGGGTGTGGATGTCACCAGGGGTTGGATGATGGGGGCGGGGGTACTGCTTGGCCCGGTGGAAGGGGAGGTTGTCGGCTGTGGGTCATTTGTGTTGCCCAGGACAAGACCAAAATTGACCACATAAACGGTCATACCATCACCATCCAGGGCAACGCCAGCACCAAATTCATTGTAAGAAGTCGTTAGCATCTGGCTGTTGTGAATGGAAGAGGTCGCCCAGCTTTGGTATACGACCTCAGAAGCGGTCATCCCGGGACCTCGCGCCCAGTTTTCTGTCACCCTGACGCTGCTGCCTTCACCATATCCGGCTGCGATGGCGCGATCAGTGGATGTGCTGCCATCAATCCCGGTGTGACTGTAAATGCCTGTTTCCGCCATCCAGTTGACATGATTCTGGGCGGAAATATTGAGATATTGATTTTCAATTAGGGGGTCCAGCCCATTGGCAGCCCGATAGGCATTGATCTCAGCCAGTACCTCCCAGGCAGCGCTAGCCTGGGCTTGAACTGGCTGGGGAGCAGCCATGCAAAATACTGACAAGCATAATATGGAAAGAATCTTAATGATTCGCTGTATTTTTATCATATCGATCGTTTATCTTTGAGGGTGAGCTGGTTTTTCTGCAAAGGTTTTGAATGAGTCGGATTCTACTCAAAAACCAACAAAAGTTCAATTGATAATATTAGGGTACATTCTTTGGGAAATATGATGATCAAGCTTTGACGAAAATTTTATCACCGGGGATGACTATGCCAACCTCCCAGGCAGGCTGTTTTTTTGCCTTTGCTGCAGCCATAAAGGCTTCATATTCGCCTTCTGGAACACCCAAAATCAGCCCGCCGCTGGTTTGGGGGTCAAACAACAGGAATTGGTATTCCTCGGGGATGGAGGGGTCAAACTCGATATATTTTTCGTAATAGAGCTTATTATCTGAAGCGCCGCCGGGGAAACGCCAGGCTTCCGCATGTTTTTTGGCGCAGGAGATAAAGGGCACCTTTGAAAACTCGATCTTCATGCCAACGCCTGCGCCGGATGCCATTTCCCAAATGTGGCCAAGAAAGCTAAAACCCGTCACATCTGTGCCTGCACGCAGGTTAAACAGCTGTGCCAGGGCAGCCGCACCACGGTTGAGGCCTTTCATCCATTTAACAACTTCTTCAATGTCCTCCGGGGGCGCTTCCTGACCTTTTATGGCAGTAGTGGTGACGCCAAAACCCAGTGGTTTCGTTATGACAAGGCGGTCACCGATCTTTAAGCCGTCTTTACGCAACAGGGCGTCCTCATCTGCAAAGCCAAGGACGACCAGGCCGATTTTAGGTTCTTTGTCCTGGATGGTGTGTCCACCAGCGATGATGGCGCCAGATTCGGCTGTTTTTTCTGCAAGGCCGCGAATGATGTCTTGCGAGACGGTGATATCCAGGTCCGGAGGCAAGGCGGCAATGGTCAGCGCCATAAAGGGTTCTGCGCCCATGGCATACACATCTGAAAGGCTGTTTGCTGCGGCGATGGCGCCGTAGTCATAAGCGTCGTCAACGACGGGGGTGAAGAAGTCGGTGGTCATCACTAGGGCGCGCCCGTCACCCAGCCGCCAAACGGCAGCGTCATCAGGCGTCCCTAGCCCGATCATCAGGTCGGGGATGTTTTCCTCATTAAAGATTGTATTCAGCGGCTGCAGGACCTGCGCCAGCGCTTCTGCGCGTAATTTAGACGCTCAACCAGAACAGCTTGAGAGCGTCGTCAGGCGTACTTCACGTCCTGAGGTGGCTTTTTTGGACATCCGTTTTTTCCATTTCTAATGTTTATGTGGGGTATTATACTCGAGATGGGTTGGGGCGGGGTGTTGTGGATAGTGAGTGGGGATTGGCGGGTAGCTGGTAATTGGTAGCTGAAAGGTGATAACTGATAGTTGATATCAAAAACTTGAAAGAACAATGGATGAAATTGCGCCATGTTTCTGCTTCAAGGTTTTGCCCTAACTGCCTAATACCTGGTTGACTAATACCCATTTCCTCCTGTCCCGGGGGGGGTTAGGGGGGCTAGATGAATCCCTCCAGCGGCTTCAGGCGTTCCACCAGGCTTTGCCCCTCTCGCTTTTCCAGCAATGCCAGTTCCCCCTCGATGGCTTCGTGCCACATCACGTCCGCCGGGCGGTAGGACCAGCCCAATTCTCGCTGTGCCTTCTGGCTGGAATAGTACATATTGGTCGCCACGGTGCGCACCGTCTCCCGTGAAAGGACAGCCTGCATCCCGATCATGCGCTGGATCGGCTCCAACACGCCGAATATCGGCAGCGCCAGGGGCACCGGCAGCCAGATGCGCGGTATGAATTTACCAGGTTTCGACTTCCAGGTTTGGAAGATCTCACGCAGGGTTTGTGACTGACCGGTCAGCATGTAGGATTCCCCTTCGCGGCCCTTCTCTGCAGCCAGGGCGATGCCCTCTGCCAGATCCGCCACGTCCACGCAGCAAAAGATCGACTCAGGTGACCAGGCAACGGGCGGCAGGACCCGGTTGATATACATACGCAGGGCGTAACCAAAGGTGGAATGGTCATTAACGCCTACCACCGGTGCCGGATTGACTATGATCACCGGCTCCTCCTCGGCCTGGTACTGGCGGGCGATCTGGTAGCCCTCGGTTTTTGTGCAGCTGTAGGTGGATTTGCAGGGCTCCTGGCGCTGGTAAGTTTCGTCGCGCATGACCGGGCCGGTCTCCCCCAGGGCGACCACGCTTGCCACGTGCACGGTGCGCGATACGCCCAGTTCCCGGGCAAGGCTCAGCACATTCTCCGTGCCCATGACGTTGATCTGTGTCATGAGTTTTTCTTTTTTTAGGTTGACACCCAGCTCGTAAACCCCGGCGGTGTGGATAACCGCGTCAGTCCCCGCCATCCCCGCTCGCATGGAATCGCGCTCGGTGATGTCCCCCTCAAGGACTTGTGCGCCCATCTTTTGCAAGAGCTGCGCGTTGGCGTCGCCTGGCGTGCGCGCCAACGCCCTCACACCCCACCCGCGGTCCAGCATCAACTGTGTGAGCTTTTTGCCGATAAACCCGGTTCCCCCGGTCAGAAATACTTCCACATTTTCCTCCTCAATGTGCGTGATGTTCTCCATATCAGTGTAACTGACTTTGGATAATGCTGTCAGGGACCTAACCCCAAATGGATTGTGAAGCTTATATCATTGACTCTTATAGGAGGACTTTTTGATTGCCCTAAAAGTCCCCAGGTGAGGCTCAGAATACCTGATAAAATTAAGATCAGATCTGGAAGGACTTGGACATGCAAAACCAGGATATCATCCCCTCAATTAAAAAATTATTAGATCGGATCGACGCGGTCATCTCGGGGTTGAACGAAGAAGGCGCAAGGCTGTTCTCAGAAGGCAAATACGACCAGGCGCGGGCGCTGCTGAACAAAGTGGAGGCGATCACCGGCTTTCGGGGTAAGGTATTGTGTCTGAAGGATAACTGGAAAGCCCTACGTGTGCCGGCGCTTGATAAGACGTCCGGGAAGAGTGAGGCGGGTGCTCGGCCCAGGTCAGAGCCATTGAAGCCGGGTTTGAAGACGGGCTACGAGGAATTCCGCTACCCGATTTTGGAAGCCCTGGTGCGATTGGACGGTATCGGCCGAGTTCGGGACGTATTTCGGATTATTGAAGAGATCATGGCGGACCAGCTGAACATCTATGATTACCAGCCGCTGCCCTCCAACCCGGATTCTGTGCGCTGGAAGAACACCGTCTCCTGGGAGCGGTATAACATGGTGCAGGACGGTTTGCTCGCGGATAATTCGCCGCGCGGCGTGTGGGAGATCACCGATGCTGGACGCCAGTCTTTGAAGCATGCCAAAGCTAACCCTGACATCCAGCGGAAGTTGTTCTCAGAAGCTGAAAGCTCAAAGCTCAAAGTTAAAAGGATTTCCTCGCAACTAAAAAATTGTAAACGCGATCCACCTTGAATAAAAATGCTTTTTGCCTGATAATAATTATGAGGTTTAATTAAATTATTTCACACCATGTATACATTTGATGGTGGGAAGGACGGAAAAAAGGTATGCGAGCCAAAACTTTTTTGATCTCTGTCTTTGCTCTGATCATTCTCTCCGCAGGGACTGTTGCGCCAGCCATGGGACAGGGACGGATTCAACCCGTTGTCGTTATGGAAGTTAACGGCGTTATCAATCCCTTCAGCGCCCGCTACCTTGACCGGGTTTTAGATATTGCCCAGCGTTCAGACGCCGCCCTGGTGGTGATGATACTTGATACCCCCGGCGGATTGGAAACTTCCATGCGCCAGATGGTGCAGTCGATTCTGCAATCGCCAGTACCGGTTGCAGTATATATCTCTCCGGAGGGTGCCCGGGGGGCTTCGGCGGGTTTATTCATCCTGATGGCGGGGGATATTGCGGCTATGTCGCCGGCAACAAATGTGGGTGCAGCTACTCCCGTCCCCATGGGCGGTGAGATTGATGAGGCGATCAGCGAAAAAATCCTCAACGATTCCGCGGCCTTTGTGCGCAGCCTGGCAGAAAGGCACGGGCGCAATGTATCGTGGGTCGAATCATCGGTCAGGGAAAGCTTATCGATGACCTCTACGGAAGCCCTTGAAGCCAATGTCATTGACATCCTTGCAAATGATCTCAACGATCTGCTCTCACAGGTGAATGGGAGAGAGGTCAGGGGGAAAAGCCTGGATCTGTCGAGCTTTACCCTGCAGGTTGAGAAAATGAACTGGGTTGAGCGCTTTTATCAGATCATTAACGAACCCAACATCGCTTATATGCTTTTGTCCCTTGGGATATTATTCCTACTAGCCGAACTTTCTGACCCGGGATTGAGTGTGGCGGGGATTGGCGCTGGGTTGTGTTTTATTATTGGCTTTATGGCGTTGGGCAGCCTACCGGTCAATTGGGCAGCTGTTGGAATGCTGGCGCTTTCGCTGATTTTGTTTGTAGTTGCATTGCTGACGGATACCGAGGTCGTGGTGACCGCAGCCGGGCTGATCCCCTTCATTTTAGGCTCCCTGCTGCTGTTCACACCCTTCAAGCCTGAATCCCCGGCAGCGCCCGAACTGCGGGTCAGCCTGTGGCTGATCCTACTCATGGCTGGCATCATTGTTTTCTTCAGCCTGGTTATACTGCGGGCAATACTAAAAGCCAGCAAACGACCGCCGCAAACTGGCGCAGAAAGCTTGATCGGTAAAACAGCTATTGCCAAAACTACCCTCAACCCCGACGGTGAGGTGACGATCGAGCATCAAACATGGAGCGCGACTAGTTCTAGCGGTGAGGTCAAAGAAGGGCAGCCCGTGAAAGTGATGTCGGTGTCTGGTGTGCGCCTGGTGGTGACACCTGAAGATATCGAAGATTGATTTTTGACTGACTGATTAACAATAAACAACTAAGGAGGTTGTTAATGGAAAACCTGTTGAATTTTTCCCTGGTATCTTTGCTGGTCGTATTTGGCGCAGTTCTGGTTGCCATATCTGTGCGTATTGTGCCGGAATATAAGCGGCTGGTCATCTTCCGCCTGGGCCGCAGCATCGGTGCACAAGGGCCGGGGCTGATCTTCCTGATCCCCTTTGTTGATCGCGCCATAGCGGTTGACCTGCGGGAGGATTATTTTGATGTCCCGCCACAAACTTGTATCACTGCGGATAATGCCTCGGTCAGCATTGATTTCCTGGTTTACGATAAGGTGATTGACCCCGTCCGCAGCGTCCTCGAGGTTGAAGATTTTACGGGTGCTGCCAGGGGTCTGGCGATCACCACCCTGCGTGCTGTGGTCGGTGCGATGGACCTGGATGATGTGCTCTCAAAACGGGATGAGATCAACCAGGTGCTGCATGAGAAGTTGGATCAGGTCACTGACCGCTGGGGTATCCGCATCATGGCGGTCGAAATCCGTGAGGTTGTGCCGCCGCGTGCCATTGAAGAGGCAATGACCCGGCAGATGGCTGCAGAACGTAATCGAAGGGCGATGGTTGCTGAAGCCGATGGTCAACGTGAAGCCGCCATAGCTGTTGCCACTGGTGACAAACAAGCTACTATACTCAAGGCTGAGGGCAGCCGGGAAGCTAAAATTCTGGAAGCAGAAGGTCAACGGCAGGCATCCATTCTTGAGGCAGAGGGCTTTTCGCTCGCACTCGATAAGATTTTCGATGTTGCAAAAGATGTGGACAGCAAGACGCTCACACTTCAATATCTTGAAGCCCTGAAGACCCTGGGTGAGGGTGCATCAACGAAGTTTATCATTCCAACAGAATTGATTAACCTGGCAAAACCCCTCAGCGACCTTGCCAAAGGCGCCTATTCAGAGTAAGTAGGAGGGCTTGTAGCTGGTAGTTGGTAGCTCGTAGTTGGTAGGTCTTATTGCGGGAGCGCACAACCCCCAACAATTTGAGATTGCTTCGTCACTGCGTTCTTCGCAAAAAATCTGTCATTGCGATTACTATGACGTTGTCAAGGGTTGTTTTATGGTTGTTAATAGCTGTGGATTAACTGAACGATAACGAAGAGACTGCGTAGCGTCCCTCTACGAAGTGTCCTGTCTACGAAGTGTCCTGTAAGGAAAGGAAAGGAAGCAATCTAAGGAGATACTTGAGACGTTAAACGAGGGTGTTGAAAATTGATAAAAAAAGGATTCCTCTGAATCAAATGTGAATCTTTGTACAAGGGTGCGGTGCGTTTTTCACCGCACCATTTATAGCATAGGTTTCAGTTTCTTTCTTGTCT
>JAXHUT010000317.1:0-7912 GCA_034189405.1 Chloroflexota bacterium | reverse complement strand
CTGTGATCACCCTGGGTGTGATGGCCATGTCTTTATATGGTTTGGTACTGCTGGTTGAAACGAAAGTCTTATCCTGGCAATCATGGCGTGATGATGCCAAATAACTCTTATCTACATTAGGATTTAACACTTATGACTAAAAAAATGACATTAATTGCTTTTCTCCTGATCGGCACAAGCATCCTTGCTGCCTGTCAATCCATCAAGCCTGCGGGGGAACCCGAGATCACACCAATCCGGCTAACCATGGGTTACATTCCCAACATCCAGTTTGCGCCGGTGTATGTTGCCATTGAAAAAGGCTATTTCCGTGATGCCGGCTTTGAAGTTGAAATTGAGTATGGCAACGAAGCTGATGCTGTGGCTTTAATTGGTGCTGGTGAGCAGACCTTTGCGATTGCCAGCGGGGAACAAGTCTTGCTGGCAAGAGCCCAGGGATTACCCATAACCTATGTGGCAGCCTGGTACAAAGAATACCCGGTCGGCGTGGTCTCACTCAACGAGCAAAACATCACCGCCCCCCAGGATTTGGCAGGAAAATCCGTTGGCATTCCAGGGCTTTACGGTGCCAGCTACATCGGTTTCCGAGCCTTGATGGCTGCTGCGCAATTAACGGAAGAAGACCTGACACTCCTTTCAATTGGGTTTAACCAGGTTGAAGCGCTGGTTTCGGGGCAGGTTCAATCCGCAGTGATCTACCTTGCCAATGAACCATCAGTACTGCATTCCCAGGGATATGATGTTGATGTGATCGCGGTTTCAGATTATCTAAAGCTTGTGGCTAATGGACTTATAACCAACGAAAAAACCATTCAAGAAGACCCGGATTTGATTCGGGCGTTCAGTGAAGCCCTGCTTAAGGGAATTTCAGAGGCTGCCGGAGAACCTGAAGAAGCCTACGAAATCAGTAAAAGTTACATTGAAAACCTGGAAGAAGCGGATGAAGCCCTTCAAAAAGAAGTTTTGGCCGAATCGATCAAACTCTGGCAATTAGACCAACCCGGTTACAGCGACCCGACTGGCTGGGAGAATATGCAAGCGGTCATGCTTGAAATGGGACTACTTGAATCCCCCCTCGAGCTCGAAGAGGTTTTTACAAATGACTTCCTCCCCTGATGTTGCATTGAGCGTAGAAGGGCTTGAGGTCATCTTCAGTGACGCAAGCGGCGTTGTGCATGCCTTAAGTGACCTGTCCTTCAGCTTAGACTCCAACAGCTTTGCCACGTTGATCGGCCCTTCAGGCAGCGGGAAAAGCACACTTTTACGTGTTTTGGCAGGTCTCGTCCCCCCAACAAAGGGACAATTTCATTTTCATAATCATCATGACCAGGTTGGCCTGGTATTTCAAAAGCCAAACCTGATGCCCTGGCGCCGTGTGATAGATAATGTCAGCTTACCCCTTGAATTAAATAATATATCCCCTGAGAAAATCAAAGCCCACTCCCGTGAATTGATCAAATTGGTGGGATTAGAAGGGTTTGAGAACGCTTACCCGCGCGATCTTTCAGGGGGCATGGCACAGCGTGTTGCAATTGCCCGATCGCTAATGCATGACCCGGACATTTTGCTGCTGGATGAACCCTTTGGCTCGCTCGACGCACTCACACGTGAGGTGATGGGGGACGAATTGCTCCACATCTGGCAGGCAAAGCGAAAAACGGTGCTGATGGTCACCCACTCGATATCCGAAGCCATCTATCTATCAGATAAAGTCTTCGTCCTCTCGCACAGACCAGGAAAAATCGTTCTGGAATTGCCCGTGGACCTTCCCCGCCCGCGCACGCCTGAAATGCGCTATTTACCAGAGTTCAGCAGCCTGGCGCACACCCTGCGGGATGAGCTGCGCCAATCACAAGGAAAGGCATGCCCTGTCCCCTTATCCTGTGACTGATTTTGTTCACAAAAACGAATAAAATCAGAGATAAGAAAGCCGCCAAATCGGAAAACCAATTTGCTGGCTTTCGATTCTTACCACGCCGCGATTATTAACCCATTATAATTAGACATCATGAGAAAAATTATAAATTGCTCTACAACGCTTGATGTGCCTAGCTAAAATTACAGAATAAAAGTTATGTAGTAGCTGATAAATTATTGACATAATATTAATCTTGGAGCGATTCATATGTCTACGATGAACGACGTTGCTTGGGGAGATCTATTCAAAGAAAGTAATATATTATCCGATATTCATGACAACGGTATTGCATATGTTACTGCTGACCATATGAAAAAGTATCGTGAACCACGGCTAATGGCAAAAATTGATACACGCGAATTATTACCTGGCGTATTTAAATCGCACAAGCTGTCAATATTGCCCATAAAAAATGGTGAGTACGCAATTTTTCGTGATCCAATGAAACATAGTTTCTTTACTTTCCCGGATGATTTTGATCAAATTAAAATAGTTCAGCATTATCCTTCAATTGATTTAGAAAACTTTGATTCCTTTAATAGTTTAGAGAACTTAAATGAGTCTCAAGCATTAGATTTAGCATTAATGTCATCGATAATTAAGGGTTTTACAAATGAAGAAAAGCTTTGGTTAACAATTCGGGGTAGACAGTTTACTAGAGATTTTAAAGTCAGAATCCCAAGTATTAATCGATACATTAATGTATCCAGAGTCCAAATAGAGATCGACGCTGGATATGAATCAGAAAATGCTATATATATTTTCGAAGCGAAAATCGGCAAAAGAGAAAATTTTAACATTAGGCAACTTTTGTTCCCATATTTGGAATGGAAAAATCGAACATCAAAACCCGTTATTCCAATCTTTTTATTTTTCACAAATGGATTTTATTACCTGTTTCAGTTTGATCTTAAAAACTCGCTTGGTGCCTCAAGAGTAGTGAAACGAGCATGCTTTACCCTCTCAACAATTAAACCCATAGATATTTGTAAAATTATGCGGAATGCTACCTTAGATAGTTCATTGGTTGAAGAAATTCCTTTTCCGCAAGCCAACGATCTTGATAAAGTTATCGACACAGTCTCAGTTGTTAATCAAGGTTTTTTAGACAAAGCATCTATTGCAGAAATTTTCGAATTTGATGAAAGACAAGGGGATTATTATGCAAATGCTGCAAGATATCTTGGCTTTCTTCAGCGAAAAAATAATGAGTTTTTTCTGACTAATGAAGGGAAAAGACTCTTAGAATACAATAACCCTTCACAACGGGCAAATTATATTGTTGAACAATTGGCTAAAAGGCCAGCGTTTAACCAAGTATTTCAAAAATTACTTGACAGCAATCTTGATTTTGATTTGGTTGAAACATTCAATATTCCCCAAATAATTGAGAATGCTACGAATTTAAAGGGTTCAACACCTAAACGAAGAGCAAGTACAGTTCGCCAGTGGTTAAGATGGATTTCTAAATATGCAGCATAATTTTTTATTAAAAGATAGCGTATATTATCAATTGTATTTTACCGTTCTAAAAGCTGAACCATTTGTTAAATGGGCAGGTGGAAAACGACAAATTATTGATGAAATTCACAATTTCTTACCACAATCTTTAGAAGATCATGAAATAACTTACATAGAGCCCTTTGTTGGCGGTGGCGCAGTATATTTTTCCTTATTTAATTCACCCAATATTAAAAAATCGATTTTGATTGATAACAATCCCATCCTAATAATTTCCTATAAAATAATTAAAAACCATCTTGATGAATTAATTGGGAACCTATTTTCATTAGAGAAAGAATATAAAAAATATCAAGATGATAATTTTCAATCAAATTTTTATTACAATATTCGCGATAAATACAATGATTTAATTAAAATTTCTGATCTAGAAAAAGAAAATCCAAATTGGATCAAATTAGCTTCGATGTTCATCTTTCTGAATCGTACATGCTTCAATGGCTTATATCGAGTAAACTCGAAAGGTGAATTTAACGTTCCACGAGGAAGTTATAAAAATCCAAATATTTGTAATTCTGATAACCTCTATCAAGTTTCCAGGGCATTAGAAAAGTCCGAAATATATCATGATGATTTTGAGAAAGCAGAGCAATTTATCGACAGCCGATCATTTGTTTATCTTGATCCACCTTATCGACCACTAAAATCGTCTGGTTTTACATCTTATACAAAAATAGATTTTAATGATGATGAACAAATAAGACTTGCTGAATTTTGTCATAAAATAGATAAATTAGGTGGAAAGTTTTTACTTAGCAATTCTGACCCTAAAAACATTGACCCAAATGATGATTTTTTTGATGATCTTTATTCTAAATTTCATATTGAAAGAATTTACGCACGCAGAAATATTAATAGCAATGGAAATGAGAGGGGTTTAGTTTCTGAATTACTTATTATGAATTATTAGAATTCTTTAATTGTCAAAAATGAATAAAGGAGAGACCCTGTGACAAAACCCTTGAAAATTGTGATCCCGATGGCTGGCTTCGGCACCCGTCTGCGCCCCCTCACCTGGAGCAAACCCAAACCCCTGATCGCATTAGCCGGTAAAACGGTCTTGGATCACGTGGTGAATATGTTCCGCTCCGTGCCCGATTTTGAATCCGCTGAATTTGTTTTCATCCTCGGCCCGATGATGGGCGAGCAGATCCAGGAACACGTTGCAAAACACTACCCCGACTGGCATGTGGACTATGCGGTTCAACCCAAGATGAAGGGGCAATCAGACGCTTTCTGGCAGGCACGGGAATATCTTCACGGTCCGATGCTGATGGCATTCTCAGACACATTAATCGAGGTCGATTTCTCCTTTATTGACAGCGAGAACAAGGATGGCGTGGCTTGGGTTCAGCCCGTGCCTGACCCCAAACGCTTTGGCGTCGCGGAGCTTGATCAGTCCGGCGCGGTAACCAGGTTGATCGAAAAACCTGATGACATGGGTAACAACCTCGCTTTAGTGGGATGTTATTATTTCAAAGAAGCTGAAGACCTGATCGATGCTATCAAAAAACAAGTCGACGATGATATCGCTTTGAAATCAGAATACTACCTAGTTGATGCCATTAACATTCTCCTTGAAAGAGGTCTGAGCATGCGCACGGAAAATGTGGAGACCTGGCTGGATGCCGGCACGCCCGAAGCACTGCACGAAACCAATCGCTACCTCCTGGCACATGGTCACGATAACACCAGAAACCTGGACTCATTTGAAGAGACTCTGATTATTCCTCCAGTTTTCATCCATCCCGGGGTAAACATTAGCCAATCCGTCATCGGCCCGAACACATCCATCGATGAGGGCGCTGTGATCCAGGGCAGCATTATCAAGGACTCAATCCTTGCTACCGGCGTTAAGGTCAGGGACAGCAGGTTGAATAATTCTTTGCTGGGGCATGACGTCACCGTGACAGGATTATCCGGAACATTTAACTTGGGCGATAATTCTTCAGCTTCCTACTGATCATGATCAGGCATCGAAAAAGCAAGAGCCATCAAATGATATTAAGAAGGGAGAAGCGTTGATCCACCATGCGGATAAGGTTATCGTTTCACCCAATACTTGACTGTTACAATTATAGGACGGTAAAAAATGAACCGGGTTAAATCATATGCAGGCAGCAGTTATCCTGAACAACCTCGCGCTTTAGTTTGGGAAGGGCAGCAATACCAGGTTCAGGAAATTGTTTCCAGATCCCGGGAACCCGAAGGATTGCGATTCTTAGTGCGCTGCTCACCCGGCAATGCCTTGTTTGATCTTTATTACCCTATCGAAGATGGAGATTGGCAAATTCAACAAAAAGGATTTGTGACAAAGGCATGAAATTACAAACACTCACCAACCATTATAGGAGATTGAATGCCCAAAAGTTATTTAAACAAAACTGTCAGCACCTTAAAACCATCAGGCATCCGCAAATTTTTCGATATTGCATCAACAATGGCGGATGTGATATCCCTGGGGATAGGCGAACCGGATTTCACCACCCCCAGGCCGATCATTGATGCCGGCATCCGTGCACTGGAAAGGGGCGAAACCCATTACACGTCTAATCACGGCATCATGGCGCTTCGCCGAGCCATTGCTGAACATCTTGAAGATCTCTACGGCGTGCATTATGACCCGGCAGATGAAATCGTCGTGACGGTAGGTGTTTCTGAAGCTCTTTATCTGACCTTTTCAGCCATCCTAGATCCGGGGGACGAGGTTATTATCCCGACGCCTTGTTTTGTCTCCTACCAGGCTGAGGTGGAATTGGCTGGCGGAAAACCCGTTGAGGTTTTCACCAATATGGAAGATGATTTTCAACCCGATCCTGCTGTGATTGAAAAAGCCATCACGCCATCAACGAAAGCCATCCTGCTGGGTTACCCGAACAACCCCACCGGCGCCGTTGCAAGCCGTGAAACCCTTGAAGCCATTGGTAAAATCGCCGAAAAATATGATTTGTTGGTGATATCTGATGAAATTTATGACCGTTTGGTTTATGAACATGAATTTGTCTGTTTCCCATCCATTGACGGCATGCATCAGAGAACCGTCCTGCTGGGCGGCTTTTCAAAAAGCTACGCCATGACCGGTTGGCGCATTGGCTATGCAGCAGGGCCAGCAGACATCATCAAAGGCTTGGTGCGTATCCATCAGTATTCGGTCATGTCCGCCCCGACCATATCACAATACGGCGCCCTTGAGGCATTGCGGCTTGGCGAGCCCTACCTGCAAAACATGCTGAAAGAATATGACCGACGCCGTAAAATGATCCATCAAGGCCTCAATGATTTGGGCTTACCAACTTTTGAACCTCACGGCGCGTTTTATGTTTTTCCAAGCATCCATAACACAGGGCTGACCGATGAAGCCTTTGCGGAAAAGCTCCTCATGGAAGAAAGAGTAGCCGTGGTACCGGGGTCTGCCTTCGGTGAAGCTGGGACAGGCTTTCTGAGATGCTCCTATGCCACCAATTACGAGTTGATTGAGCAGGCGTTGGAGAGAATTGGTCGTTTCCTGGAAAGGATTTAATACCAAAATTAGCGCAAGGTTCTCAGTTCCAGGTTGATCAACTGAATAAGCAACAAATAATAACTGCCACCTAACCCTAAATGAGGCTGTCCCAAAAGTCGCCGCTGAGCTTTTGGGACAGTAAAAAGTGGGGGACAACCTATAAAAATAGGCTTGTTTGAAAGCCTCTGTCCCAATTTTCCACATAAAAACACACCTAAAGTGGGGGATTGAAAAATGCCATCCTGCTTTTAGGACAGCCTCTAGTAAAGTCCCTTACTTTTGGGACAGCCTTTATTATAAGCGCGGTAATTAATACGTGATCAGGTTGCTCTCAAAGATATTTAATCCCAGTAAGGGCAATCCAACAAGGGCAATACAAGCGCATAAGCACAGCACGACCAATACAATGACGGCGATGACCCACCATTTTGACCCGTTTTTCTTAACGGGTGCGACTGGTGTTGGGATGCTCGGTTCAGCTGGTTCGGATCCCCAACGGCTTTCTTCCACTGCTCCTCCGGGGTCAGGAATCGGCGAGCCCCACCGATCAGTTGGTTCTGGTTCACGTTCAGGTACGGGTGCGGGTTCCTCAGGTTCGCTCCATTCCTCGGCTGAGGCATCCATAAATTCTTCAAAATTTTCATCTTCGGGGATATGTCCCATGTTAAACTCCCATTGTAATAATATCTATTATGACCCATGTACAAGGATTATTCCTTGCGGGCTTCTATTGATCAATTAATTATAAAACAGATTTCCTTTTTTAGTTTAATTGCTATGATAAATATAACCCGGGTGCACTAAAATGTTGTAGAAATAGAGCCTCTACGTTATGATGAGGGTCAGAAAACCAAAAACATCATAGAGAGGCTCTGAGATGAATTTTAGCACAAAAGCCGTGACGGACATAGCAAATATATTAGCAACGGAAGCCAATCAAGCCATTGAAAAGGGAGAAATCAAAAACATAA
>JAXHUT010000316.1:0-6843 GCA_034189405.1 Chloroflexota bacterium | reverse complement strand
TGTCCTTACGAAGATGAACCCAATTGGGTCTGCAATAATAATTGGGAATTGGAAGATGTCTGGTATGTCTCATGGGGCGCGCCATCTGCCCTTCCTCTGCCTTTGATCTACCTTGTCGATGGTGTCCACGCAAAACAATGGGCATTCATCAGCCAGTATAGCCTTGAGCACCACGGTTTCCGGATGAACTTCACGGGTGTTTTTACCCAATCTTATTTTTGCGTGCAATTTAATTGGCCATCCTGTGCACGCACCAACAACACACCCGAAGATGCTTATGCGCAGCTAACTGCCGAATTGAATAAAATCCCGGGTACCGCACAACATATTCGCTGGAAAACAGATATCCGCTGGATACACGAACACGAGATATCCGAATTGGATTCAACATCAGTACAACGATGGAATACGCCCCACCCAATATATGCTCAAATTGATAATTTTAGGAAGGGTATTGAATCCCCTAATCTAAGTTCAGTATTACAATCAAGTTTGCAGTCAAAACTGAACATCTCCGAATCCATTGCAGCGATGATTGAAAGCTCGCGGAAGAATCCAGCATCAAAAAATTCCCTCTTTGATTGAACAACCGAAATCAAGTATTGAAAAGTTTCAGGATTTTCCCCGTGTTTGAAAAGATTAAACAATCTCCACTTCTTTGAGATGAATATTGGACTTGAGGAACACGTCCAGCAATTCTGGCTTTTGTTCTTCCTTTATTCCCTTGATCACCCAGCGCAAAGTGAAAGAGCCGTCATCAAAAGAGTTATTAACTGTCCGCAAGATATTCCCACCAAAATGAGAAACTAAATTTGCCAATTCTGCCAGCACGCCGGGTTTATTTGTGTTCGCAGGCCCAATAATATTGATGGACGTCCAACCCAACACGGCTTTTGAAATACCTACCTCATCCAGTGCCCTTTCAATGTCGCTTAAAGTTACTGCGCCCCCGCCCAAAGCTGAGTAAAGGTCATCCAGGTTTGCTGCAGCCAATGCACTCAATAGATTTTCAAATTTGACTTTTTCCTGTATCTGAACATCTTCAAGGTTCATGATACCGCGTGCTGCGAGGATTGGATCAATCATCTTGCGGCCTTCTTCGGCGGTCTGTTTAAGAGCGACGGTTACCAGCACAGACCGCAGTATTCGCGTTGTTGAAAGATTGCTGAACTCTAACCACGCCGTTGTTGGTACCATGCGTTCACCATGGGAAATGACCTCAACCACATCTCCCGGGGCAATCGGGTCGCTCAATTCACGCGTCTCGCCGTCAACTTCCACGCGGCTGATCTTATCAAGAAGATAATCCTGGATAGCAGCAACGGCATCCAGAACGGTGGAACCATCTGGCAAAAAGCGCGTGCCGCCTGTGGGTGTAAATATTTGCACAGGTTTATATTGCGTAATGTGGCGTCCATTTTGTAAGGCGTACACAACCCCCCATAAGTTTTCGCCTTCCATCTCTTCTGTAGCAATGGCGATCTCAACGGCGCCACGATTGGGCAGCCAGGCGGTCACCTGCAAAGCCTGGTAGCCGTGCTGCGGGCTGGCGATATAATCATCAAACCTACCCTGATCAAGATGGCGTGAAAACAAACGATTAACCCGTGATAAAAGTCGATAACAAGCGCCAGGATCCGAATCATCAACCAGCATTCGAAAGCTGACGATGTCATTCACCGGTGAAAAATCGTCCAGAGACGTGCGCCGTTCCTTTGCCATACGCCGTAATTTTTGCCAGGACTGCCAGTACCCGTTAACGATAATCCGTACTCTTCCTGAAACGCCTTCATCCTCCATCAAATCCTTCAATTGAAGAAGCATCGTGTTGATAAAATCCAGCTCAAGTCGCGGGTCACGATCAATCTTTTCTCTGACAAAATTAAACACATCGGGTTCAGCGTATGGAAAAGCCATGTCCTCCAACCAGCGCCGCCAACGATAACAATTTAAGATTCCAGCCAGCTTTCCGTAAGCCCTGATGGCTTCGGTCGCTTTTTGATGTTGTTTCTGAGGTGACATATAGTCAAGCGTCATAATATTATGGCTTTTATCCGCTAGCTTGATAAGAAAAACCCCCGGGTCGCGAAATCTTGCGATCTTCCGGAGGGTTTCAAGTTCACGGGAGCGCCCATCACGTGGGTTGCTCATTTTAGTGACGCCATCGACCAAATAAGCGATATGCTTGCCAAGCAAACCTGGAAAGTGGCTCTGAATCTCTTCCAGGCTTTCCCCCTGGTCTTCCACGGCATCATGCAGCAAAGCCGCGATCGTCCATGCCTCATTTTGAACCAATCGATCGATGAAATCTGCAATCCAAACGCAATGAGTTTCAAAATAAGGCTCCCCACTCAGCCTGAGCTGACCCTTGTGCAATCTTTTCCCGAGATGATAAGCCTCGGCAATCGCTGGTGTGCGCGGTACAAACGCCCCTGACATATTAAATTCATCAACAATTTTTGGACGAATTTCGTGTACAAATTCTACTTCAACCATCAAAACTGTCCTTAAACATCGTCACGAATCACCGCTTTGGTTAATGGCATTCAGAAAAATTGACTATCCTGCATTCCGACAATTAGTTTTTTCTCGGCGTTATTAACTAATCGCATGTCAGAGTATTAATAACTTAATTTTATAATATAAAAACAGATTATATCATTTTTTTGCATTTAAGGGGAACTTTCAAACCCATTAATTCCAAATACAAGGCATTTAACCCTTGAAATAGAACATATATTCTATTATACTTAGTCTATGTCAATAATTAAAAGTTTCTGGCATTGGATTAACCCCACAGATCGCAGGCAGTTATTGGTTCTGGAATTAAACCCTGCCAATGCACAATATCTGGCGAAAATTGCAGCCAGCAGCGAAGCCTCGCGCCAGGAGGTTGCACAGGATTTACTGAAAACCGCCCTTGTAGATCGGCAGGTCGCCGAAAGAAACCTGGTACGCTGGCGAGCTTTGACGCCCCGACAACAGCAAGTGGCTGCCCTGGCGTGCTTAAACTTCACCAACCGGCAAATTGCTGCCCGATTGGGTATCTCACCCCAAACAGTTAAAGCCCATATGCGCAACTTACTGCACCGCTTCGACCTGCACAGCAAAGCTGAACTGCGCCAGGCGCTGGAAGACTGGGATTTCAGCGAATGGGTTTGACCTTAACCCTTCCGGTTAACCCAGTTTTCACCCCTTTTTAACCCCGATTCGCTATATCGAACATCTGTTCTATCTCCTAAAATAGGGGGCATGAACAGACAAATGATCACTTTCCCTGTCCCCAAGCGGGGCAAAATTTCCCTGGTGGTCGCCCCCAGGACCGTTATCCACAGCTTGATGTCCATGCTGGCAGCCCTGGCGCTGCGCGGCCGCGTGATTGTGATTGACGGCGGCAATTGTTTTGACGCTTACGGCTTGGCTCGTGCATTGCGCCGTCACACACACAAAATCCAGCCAGCGCTCAAAGCAGTGCAGCTCTCCCGGGCTTTTACGTGCTATCAAATGGTCGCCATGCTGGCAGAACTGCCTGTTGACGACACCCCTGTTATTGTCCTGGATTTACTTTCCACCTTTCTTGATGAAAATGTCAGTTTTTCCAAACGCCAGCGCCTGCTGGAAAGCAGCTTGAACCTGCTCAGGCGCATCAGCGAAGGCGCGCCTGCAGCTGTGTGGGCGCGGGCGCACCCCGCCACCGAAGGTGAATACCAGCGGCTGCTGACGCCTCTCCTGGAAACAGCACAAGACATCTGGGAGCTGCAAGCGCCAGAAATACCCGACCACCAATTGTCCTTATTCTAAACAACTACCAGATCCAAAGGAGAACCCAATGGGACGCACACTTCCGTCAGCCACCCAACTCATGCTTCAAGAAGAGGCTTCACTGGCACGCTTTCGCCGTGCACTGCGCCGTGGGGACCAGCTGGTCTTCGATGATCTGTTCACCGCTGCCCAAAAACACATCGCCGCTGCTGCCTACGCAGCGCATGCACTGCCCTTTGAAACCTTCCTGATGGCTATGCTCCTTGAAGAACATAAAGAAGTTATGCGCCTGCGAGAAATTGTTGAAAGACTGCAGGAGATGCATGCCTGAATTCACCGGTTGGCTGCTCGACTTATTCGAAGATCCTCGTGAAGGGTTGGTGCTGTATTTCATCGATAAAAATGGCGCGCGCCGCCGTCTGACCCGTCCCTTTCCGGTCACCTTTTATGCCCTGGGAAGTGATGCACAATTGCGCGCGCTGTGGCGTCACCTCAGCAACCGCCCTGGCAAGATTGATCTCAGTCGAACCCAGCGCATGGACGTTTTTAAGCGTCAAAACGTCACCGTTTTAGGGGTTACCGTAAAAAACCCCTATGAAGCCGGCAAAATCTTTCATGAAACCGCAGCTCAATTCCCCCAGATTGAATATGCCGATGCTGACCTGCATATCTCCCTGCGTTTTGCAGCCGAAACGGGCGCTTTCCCACTCTGCCGCTGCCGGGTGTGGGCGGACGAAGGTGGGCAGCTCAACCGCATTAAAGTTCTGGAAGACGCCTGGCAGCCGAAGACGATCCCCATCCCCTGGCGGATCATGTCCCTGGTGCCCGACGTCGCCCCCCACCACGCCCAACCCCATTATTTAATTGTCAAAGTTGAAGGCGAAAAATACCATCTTGATCTGCGCACCTGGCGTCCCCTGCTGATCAACCTGCGCGCCCTGATCCAGCGTCACGATCCCGACCTGCTGCTAACAGATTGGGGTGACACCTGGCTGCTGCCCAAACTGATAGTGCAATCCGAGAAATACAAGGTCCCCCTGGGACTCAACCGGGAAGCGGGTCGCGGGGTGAGCTGGCGCGAGGAACGCACCTATTTCTCCTACGGGCAGATCATCTACCGCGGGCAGCAAATTCACCTGTTCGGACGCTGCCATATCGATCGTCAAAACGCCGTGCTCTGGAACGACTACGGTCTTGACGGCACCATCGAGGTCAGCCGGGTAACCGCCCTACCCTTGCAAACCGCTGCCCGGGTCTCGCCGGGCACGGGCATCTCATCCATTGAAATGCTGACCGCCCTGCGCGAGGGCACCCTTGTCCCCTGGCAAAAGCAGCAAGCGGAAATGCTCAAACCCGCTGCCGACTTGTTTACAGCCGACCAGGGCGGGCTGGTCTATCAACCCAAAATCGGCGTGCACAAAAACGTCGCTGAAATCGATTTTGTCTCCCTGTACCCCGCCATCATGGTGCATTTCAACATCTCGCCCGAAACCATCCTGCCAGACCCGGACGGCGAGAACCTCGTCCCTGCCCTGGGGCTCGCCATCGACAACAGCCAGGACGGGCTGATCCCCAAAGCCTTGCGCCCCCTGCTGGAAAAGCGCATTGAGATGAAAAAGCACCTGGCAAGCACACCGGATTGGGACCCCTTTCGAAAAAGTTTTAAACACCGGGCTTCAGCCCTGAAATGGCTGCTGGTGACCTGCTTTGGATACCTGGGATATAAAAACGCACGGTTTGGACGTATTGAAGCCCACCAGGCTGTCACTGCTTACGGGCGTGAAGCCCTGCTGCGCGCCAAAGAAGCTGCAGAGGATATGGGTTTTGAAGTGATTCAACTCTATGTTGACGGATTATGGGTACACCACCCTGAAAAAACACGCCCTAAAGATATTCAACCCCTGCTGCTGGAAATCCAGGAGCGCACGGGCTTGCCCATTTCTCTGGACGGCATCTACCGCTGGGTGGTCTTTGTCGGTTCACGCCAGAACAAAAAACGCCCGGTTGCCAATCGCTATTTTGGCGTTTTCCAGGACGGATCCATTAAAGTGCGTGGGATTGACGCCCGTCGTCGCGACAGCACACCCTTTGTATCGGAGGCCCAGATGCACCTGCTGGAACTGCTCGCTAGTAAAGACCAGCCGGAGGAAGCCCTGCCTGAAGCCGTTGACTATCTGAAAGCGCGCCTGAGGGCATTGCGGAATGGTCATGTCAGGTTGCCCGACCTCCTCGTCCGCCAGCGCCTGGGACGCAAGCTGGAAGCTTATCGCACACCTTCCCCCGCTGCGCGAGCGGTGATGCAGCTCCAGGCAGTTGGTAAAGAGATGCGCCCAGGGCAGCGCGTGCCCTTCCTTTACACCCTGGGTAAGCCGGGCGTTTTCGCCTGGGACAGACCGCAAGCGCCCAACCCACGCATGGTGGATGTGGCGCGCTATCAGCGTTTACTCTTGCGAGCCGCCGGGATTGTGCTTGAATCATGGGGTTTGGATGAAGAGAAACTAACAGAAAGGGTGCTGTCCGGTGCCAATCAGCTGCACCTACCGGTCCCGCGTAAGCAGCACCCGCGAAAGCACCGCAGCAATATTCCAGGCATCGTCGACACCGCGATGGATCGTACCCTCAAAGGGCAAATCCAGTAAAGCAGTGCCCGTTAACAAGTTGACCTCACGTTTCAGGTTCAGGTGTAATGCCAATAAATTCTTGACGTTAATATGCGACCGTCCAAAGGGGTAAGGCACACCCGTCTGCTGGCATTGCTGTGCCATCATCAAACGGTCATAATCGCCGTAGCTTGCCCATGTGCGCTTTTCCGATCGGTATTCCTCCCGTAAAATCTGGCAGGCTTCCGCAAAGCGATACCCATCAGACAGCATTTCCGGTGTGATGGTGGTCAGCTCGATGCAGTAGCCACTGAGGGTGCTGCGTTCAGGTTTGACAAAAATCGTCCTCTTTTCCGAACGTTCGCCGCTGGAAACATCCAGGATGCACAGCCCAATTTCGATAATTTCGCTAGTTTCACCGGGGGGCGGATCACCTTGCCAGCAGGTCGCTTCCAGGTCAAGAACAATAATTTTATCAAGG
>JAXHUT010000315.1:0-5769 GCA_034189405.1 Chloroflexota bacterium | reverse complement strand
CGAGCGCCAAGCATGAAAAGGGGGGAGTTAACCGGTAATTTATCAAGACCGAGGGGCAAACTTGACTTAAAATCCTCAAAGGCGACCACGTCTCCAACAGTTTTACCAATTAGATACTCAAAAAGTGCTGCGATCGTGTTCCCTAATGCTGCTACCAGCGCAGCTTGAAGCGGCCCAATTAAAGCTGCAATAAACAATGTCAACGGAATGGAGGGCAAAAATGTGAACCCAAACAAGATGTAAACCAATAAGCTGATCAGGATTGCCTGGCTTTGATTTTGCTCAATAAAAAATTTTACATCATCAAATTCAAGTTTCGCTGTTCCCCAAACAGCAATTGAAAGAATTACTAAAAGAGAAATCAGCTTTACAGCATTGGTCTGATTGAATATTTTGGGATGGCTTTTGAACAATCTTTTTAGCATCTTCATAATTTTTTAATTGTAATTTATTGCCTTGTATTTGTCCGTCCAAAAAAATTTGGATATTTAATATCATATCATACGGACCGAGAAAAACATTAAGTAATCCTATTATCGGAATTAGAACTTGTCAAGTTGGTTGGTGTGAGGGTGTTGAAATACATATAACAGCCTTGATAGCTCGTAGCTTGTAGCTGGTGGTTCGTAGATCAAAGATCAAAGCTGAAAGGGGGTAGATTTTAGCTATTAGGTGCCTTATGCTAGATAGAAAAAGCCAAATTTTTGATCTGCAAGAAATTGGGGTTTCCCAGAAGCCGATTTATGTAAATAGAGAGCGTATGAGCAGTGAGGTCCTCACGCCCGTTGGGCTCAGGACGAGAGCCCTCGCTCCAACGCAATCTTGGTATGATAGCCAACTCTAGATAAAATCTTATCCTTACTCAGACCAGTATTTCAAGATCCCCCTCGCAGGGCCGCTCTCATGGAAGCTACTGCCAGCGGTAGGAGCATTGAGCATGTCGCTGAATAAGTTGATTGTTGTGGTCAACGCCCAGCTGCTGCGTTGTGTCAGAAATGAAATCTAGTTCATTGCTTACCAATCCTCAAGGCTTATTGACCCGATACCGTTCTTGTGGCATAATGTAGGCGTATAAAATTTGCAATTAAACGCTATGATGGAAACGAGTAAAGGTTCCGCTGGCTATTAGCGATCCCGGGTTGATGTAAGCCGGGAAGCCATGAACCTCCAAAATCCTTCCGGAGCGGCAATCTGAACATCAAATTTTGATCAGTAAGTGCGCCAGAGTCATTATCTGTTATCAAAATGCAGCGATTTCGCATAGGTGTTGCTGGCTGAGGTGTTCACACGTCGTGTGAAAACCAGGGTGGTACCGCGGGTGATTTACTCGTCCCTGACCAGGGACGAATTTGTTTTTAAAGCAATCATTTATTTTGGAGGATCTATGTTCAAACCAGTATCTTCTCGACTGAATATCACCTTGTTAGAATCTGAAATCTTAAGATTTTGGCAAAACAATGATATTTTTCATCAATCCATGGAAACCAGGGAGGGCGGTCCAGAATATGTGTTTTATGAAGGGCCGCCGACAGCGAATGGGAAACCGGGCGTCCATCACGTTTTGGCGCGGGTTTTCAAAGACATGTTCCCGCGCTATAAATCAATGAACGGTTACCACGTCTCGCGGCGCGGGGGATGGGACACCCACGGCTTGCCGGTGGAGATTGAGGTTGAGAAGCGCCTGGGATTCACCAATAAGCAGGACATTGAAGATTATGGCATTGCAAAATTTAATCAACACTGCCGTGATTCCGTTTTTACGTATATCCAGGAATGGGAAAAGCTAACCGACCGCATCGGATACTGGGTGGATTTGGACGATGCCTACATCACTTTCAAAAATTCTTATATTGAATCTGTTTGGTGGTTATTAAAATCTATTTGGGATAAAGGGCTTCTTTACCAGGGATTTAAGGTTGTACCATATTGCCCACGCTGTGGGACGGCGCTCTCCGATCATGAGGTCGCACAGGGTTATGCCCAGGCGACAGATCCCTCTATCTTTGTCCGTATGCCCCTGGTCGAAGAAGAGAATACATCATTACTGGTATGGACCACCACCCCCTGGACCTTGCCGGGAAATGTTGCCGTGGCAGCTCATCCTGATGTGGATTATGTAAAGGTCGCACTGGGTGAAGGGGGTGATATGGAGTATTTGATCCTTGCCAAACCCCTGATTGAAAAAGTACTCGGCGATCGCCCGTACGACGTTGTTCGAACATTCAAGGGAAAGCAGCTTAAAGGAAAACACTATCGACCCTTGTTTACATTTATGCCGGTTGAAAAAGATGCCCATTTCATCGTTCTGGCTGATTTTGTCACCACAGAAGATGGCACGGGGTTGGTACACCTTGCGCCCGCCTTTGGTGCAGATGATATGCAAATGTCCCTTGAGTATGACTTGCCCATATTGATGACCGTCAATGATAGCGGCAGATTTAACAATGATATTCGACCCTGGGCAGGAATGTGGGTGAAGGACGCGGATCCCTTGATCATTGACGATTTAGATCAACGCGGTCTGATGTTCAAAGTTGGTACCTACGAACACACCTATCCCTTCTGCTGGCGATGCGATACCCCGCTGCTCTATTATGCCAGACCAACCTGGTATATTCGAACCAGTGCGCTGAAGGATCGCCTGGTGGCATTGAACGAAAACATCAACTGGTACCCGGACTTTATCAAACACGGCCGATTTGGGAACTGGCTGGAAAATAATATCGATTGGGCGCTGGGTCGGGAGCGATATTGGGGAACACCCTTACCCGTTTGGGAATGTGAGATCTGTCATCATCAATTATGTGTCGGGTCTGTTGAAGAATTAAGCAAGCTGGCTGGTCGTGATCTTTCTGATCTGGATTTACACCGTCCGTATGTTGATAATGTGCATATCGAATGCCCCCAATGCAGCGGTAGGATGACTCGCGTGGCGGAATTAATCGATGCCTGGTTTGACTCGGGATCAATGCCGGTTGCACAATGGCATTATCCCTTTGAAAATGTGGATACTTTTAAGGAGCAATTCCCAGCAGACTTTATTTGCGAAGCTGTTGATCAAACCCGCGGCTGGTTTTACACCTTACATGCAATCAGCACGCTTGTGTTTGACAGCCATAGTTATAATAACGTGATCTGCTTAGGGCTAATTTTGGATAAGGACGGCCATAAAATGTCCAAAACTCGCGGCAACGTGGTTGAACCCTGGGATGTGATCCACCAGCACGGCGCAGACGCTTTACGCTGGTA
The DNA here is from genome assembly GCA_034189405.1 of Chloroflexota bacterium. Taxonomy (GTDB): domain Bacteria; phylum Chloroflexota; class Anaerolineae; order Anaerolineales; family Anaerolineaceae; genus Brevifilum. The sequence continues at coordinate 2,520 of JAXHUT010000315.1, read as the reverse complement.
TCTCTACACAGCAGGCCCTCCTGGGCAGGAACGTCGCTTCTCTGAGGACTTGGTGGGCGATGTCGTGCGGACCTTTACGCTCACCCTGTGGAATACCTATTCCTTCTTTATAACTTATGCCAACCTGGACGATTGGCACCCAACACAGGAGGTTGCCCCTGAATACAGCGACCTGGATCGTTGGCTGCTGTCTTCACTGCATACCCTCATCCGCGATGTCACGCAAGCCTTTGAAACCTATAATGTGCCGGCTGCCACAAGGCCGATTGAAAAATTTGTTGACCAGCTATCAAACTGGTACTTGAGGCGGTCAAGAAGGCGTTTCTGGAAGACCGAATCGGATTCGGATAAAGCAGCAGCCTACGCAACACTTTATGAGGCTTTAAAAACACTTGCATACTTGCTTGCCCCAACCATGCCCTTTATGGCGGAAGAGATGTATCGGAATTTGGTACTTGAAGTTGACCCGGATGCGCCTGTTTCCGTTCACCTGGCGGAATGGCCAAAATATGATCCCAGTTTGATTGATGAAAAACTGAACCGGGATATGGTCACGGTGATGAAGTTGGCTTCTCTCGGACATGCTGCAAGAAATTCGGAAAATTTGAAAGTACGCCAGCCATTGGCAGAAGCTGCCTTTGTTGTTGGCAATGCCGATGAACAAGGTGTTGTTGCTGATTACGCCGAACTGCTGGTGGATGAATTGAACGTTAAGGAAGTCAGCCTGCTGGGCAGCGCCAGTGAAGCTGTTCAATTCAGCCTAAATCCGCTGCCAAAACAACTAGGGCAGCGTTTTAAAGCTTTATTCCCCAAAGTGCGGCAAGCCCTTCTCGATCTGCCGGCAGATCAATCGGCTCGTATGCTGCTGGATGGCAAGCGCCTGACAATAACCGTTGAGGAAGAGGAATATGAGATCACGCCAGATGAAGTTGAAGTGCGGGCGGAAGCAAAGGAAGGATACGCGGTTGCCTCAGAAGGGGCTTATTTAGCCGCCCTAGTAACTGAATTAACACCTGAGCTGGTGGACGAAGGCCTTGTTCGCGAATTCGTCAGACGGGTACAATCACTTCGCAAAGACGCGGATCTTGATATTGCCGATCGCATCCATCTCTACTATACAGCATCTGAGCGATTGACAAAAGCGATCACTTCTTTCAAAGATTATATTATGGAAGAAACGCTGGCAAAGGAGATTACTTCAGGCGAAACACATGAGAATTTGCCGATGCTTCAAGACGAATTTGACGGTGAATCTGTTCGAATCAGCGTCGAAAAATTATAAATTAAGCAGGAGAAACGATTGAAAAAGATTATTAAAGAATACTGGCTGCTTTTTTCGATTGCCAGCATCATCATCATCTTGGACCAATTAACAAAAGCGATTATCAGGGCAAACATTCCCTTTGGCGGACAATGGATGCCCTTAACCTGGCTTGCCCCATACTTCAGGTTTGTCCACTGGGAAAATACAGGTGCAGCTTTTGGTATGTTTCAGGGTGGCGGTTGGATTTTTGGCATCCTGGCTGTTGTTGTAACAATTTTTATCATCATTTATTTCCCGCAGATTCCCAAAGATGAAAAGCTAATGCGAATTGCCATTGCTATGCAGCTAGGTGGGGCAATAGGGAATTTGATTGACAGAGTAGTATTTGGTCCTGTTACTGACTTTATCTCTGTAGGACGATTCCCGGTGTTTAATGTCGCTGATTCATGCATCACCGTTGGTGTGGGCTTGTTATTGCTGGCTTTATGGATGGCTGAAAGGCGAGAACGCCGGGAAAAATTGGGTTCTGACTCAACTTCATCGAGTGAGGTTGCTGAGCCGGCAGATGATCAACTATGAAACAAAATGAACATCATTTTACAGTAGCACCGGGGGAGGAAGGCCGGGTTGATAAGTTCTTATCTGATCACCTGCCTGATGTGTCGAGATCCCAAGTTAAGAGATTTATTGAATCCGGGAACGTGACCTTAGACGGGATGCTGGTTGAAAAAGCGGGGACAAAGGCTAAACCTGGCAGCACGATTGTTATTATTGTTGTTAAGGACCTTTCGAAGGGCTTGGTTCCTGAGGACATCCCCATTGATATCCTTTATGAAGATCAACATGTGATTGTTGTCAATAAAGAAGCGGGAATGGTTGTCCACCCTGGGGCAGGGAACTACACCGGCACCCTGGTGAACGCCTTACTGGCTTATTACCCGGAAATTAGAAACGTGGGTGAAGAAGAGCGCCCCGGTGTTGTCCATCGTTTGGATAAGGACACCTCCGGTGTCGTGATTTTTGCCAAGACAAATCAAGCCTATAAATGGTTGGTGAACCAATTTAAAAGCCGAAATACTGAAAAAGCCTATTTAGCCCTGGTGGATGGTAAGCCGCCCACACCCACCGGCAGGATCGAAGCCCCCATTATTCGAGACCTAAAAGTTCGAACTCGCATGGCTGTGGGATTGCAAGGCCAGGGCAAAAAAGCGATTAGCGAATATTTTTCCCTTGAAGAATTCAGAAACCATACGTAT
>JAXHUT010000314.1:0-3496 GCA_034189405.1 Chloroflexota bacterium | reverse complement strand
TCGTAAAGGTTCAGTCGTGTATAAGCTGAGATCAGGATGATCACCACAAGCCCTACAAGGGTCAGCCCGAGAGCTGAAAAGAGCCGTCCCTGGATTTGCCGCTCACGTTTGGTGATCATGCTCAGTATGTAGAAAAGGACCAGGCTGATGACGGCGACCAGGATCAGTTCAAAGAAACCTCGACGTGCATATTCAGCATAGGTATAGCCTTGAAGGTTGATATTTTTGCCGCCGCTGAAGAGATAGTTAAATTGGAGAATTACGAATAACAGGAAAAGTAAATTGACTGCGCCCAGTATCACGCTGGATTCAATCGAGCCCAAGAAGGGGCTGATCGCTGGCTTTTCTTCCTGATCAGGCTGATATTTTTTGCTCTCAACAACAGCAAAATAATAATTTGAGAGCAGCACATAGGCGATGACCAGGATATAAACCAAACGAAACACGATTTCACCCAGGTTTTCAATCCTGAAATACGAAAAGAAATTCTGGATTCGATCATTGAAAATGGGGTCAGCCTGTGCCAGGAAGAAGGCTAAAATGACCAGGACGGGCAATGCCAACAACAGGCCGCGTAAATAGGGGATGACCCCTTTGAATGGTGAGTCCTTTTTGGACTGTTGATCGCGTTCATCTATCAGGTCTTGTTTGCTTTCGTCACTGCTGATGTTATCCTTAATTTCCGCTTCACCAGGTTGAGGTGGTTTGGAGGATTTGGTCTTATTGAAGAACAGAATGCCGCCAATGATGTTGTTTAATAAAAAGTGAATACCGCTCACCAGGTAGTCGCGCAGGCTGTAACGATACCAGGCACCGTTGCGCAGCGTGATTAAGAAAAGGGCAAGGGCGCTGATTGTCAACAGGATATTCATCGCAGTGGTGAGGGGCTCCGCGCGGATGAAAGTCATCACGGAAAAGAAGCCCAAGGGGAGTAATAGGAGATAGGAGGTCCATGGGATGCTCATCTTTTCCAGCCAGGTGGGGATTAAGCCCCCAAATACCGACAGGAGTATGAAGATGAAGAAATTAATCCCGAAGGTGCGTTCCCAAAACAGGAAGTCAAAGCTGATCGCAGCCAGTAAGGCAAAGATCCAGAAAAGATGCTTGTTTTTGAGTTTCATAATTTTTCCTTTGTCTCTGTGTTACAAATTTATGGCAAATGTTTTTGTTCTCTCACTTGACATAGATGCATTGTAACGCTTTTTATCGTTAATAAGCTCTCAAAAACTCCCAGAAACGGGGTTGATTGGGATTTGGATGAAAAAATTTGAAGTATACTTGTATCAAATATTGATAATTGTGTCAAAACCCAGGAGTTTGAATGAAAAAAGTAGCCATAATAACGGATAGCAGCGCGTATTTACCACAGAACCTTGTCGATGTTTTAGGCATTCATGTTGTCCCGCTTACACTTCACTGGGAAGATCAGACTTTCCGAGATGGGATTGATATTCAGGCTGAAGCGTTTTATGAACGGTTGAGCAACGCAAACAACATTCCGACCACCAGTCAAACGCCCGTGGACGTGTTTGAGAAATTATTCCAAAAACTGCTTGATGAGGATTATGCTGTTTTTGCCATGTTAATCTCAAGCGGCATTTCGGGCACGGTGGATTCTGCCCTGCAGGCGAAGAAGAGCTTTCCAGACGCGCCTTTGGAAGTTTTAGATTCCCAGCTGGTCTCCATGGCACTTGGTTTTATGGTCCTGACCGTTGCCCGAGCGGCAAAGGATGGGGCAAGCCTGGAGGAATGTGTTGCCCTGGCAAAGGCGACTTTTCCAAAAATTGGGGTTTATTTTACCGTTGACACCTTGAAATATTTGAATAAGGGTGGACGGATTAACACCGCAAAGCGTTTATTAGGCGCCGCTCTAGACGTGAAACCCATTATGGAAATACGAGATGGAAAAATTGAGCTGCTCGAATCAGTTCGGTCACGTAAAAAATCCCTGGAGCGAATGCTTGAATTGGTGGAAAGAGATATTTCCCAGCATGAGCATGTTCGGATATCAACTTTTCATGCTGCTGCAGAAAACGACTGCCAGAAATTGATGGATGAAGCTGTTTCTCGCTTTTCTCCGATTGAAACGATTATGACCTACGTCAGCCCCGTGATCGGGTCACACACCGGCCCGGGCACAGTCAGTATTGCTTACTTGGCGGGGTAATTTAGAGCCAACCTCGCAAACCGTAGACAAACATACCAATATATTCTTTCAGCACGTTGGTCGTCAGGCCGAGCGAGCTGTTATTAGGCAGCAAGTAGACCAGGGCTTCCTGCCAGGTGGGATGGAATGCACTCTGCCAATTTTGTTCTGTGATGGTGAAATCAACCGGGGCAGGGATCACAAAGAAACCCTGTTCTTCAAATAAAGCCTTTGACCTGGGCATGTGCATGGCTGAGGTCACCAGGATGATCTCTTCGATTCCTTTTTCCCTGAGGATTTTTGCTGAATACAAGGCGTCCTCATAGGTGTTTTGCGAATTGGGCTGCAGCCAGATCGCTTCCTGTGAGACACCTATCAAGCCGAGAATATCTTGCATCTCCTCAGCCGGGGTTAAACCGCGCGCGGTGCTGAAATCAACATTGCCGCCGCTGAGCAAGATGTTGGGTGCAGCGCCTTCTTTGTAAAGTTTTGCCGCGTATAGCACGCGGTCACCAGCGCCGTTGACCTCTGTCATCGGTCGTGGGGCATCACCCGATTCCGTCCCGCCACCCAGCACAACCATGACTTCTGCCTGGGGGGGGTCATCCTGCGGTAAATTTTTCCATTCCAATGAGCGTGCAAGGGCATAACTGACCCAGCGATTGCTGCTGAGCCACAGGAGTATTAAGGCAAAGATCATCAAGCCTTTTTGCAGCCCACGTCGATATTTACAAGCTAAAGCAAGGATGATCAGGATGCACGATAAACCAAGGGGGTAAACCAATAGGGGAAGCAGCTTACTGAGATAGACAAACATTGCGTTTTTCCTTTAATAACAGCAGTGATTTATGGCGATAATTGAATGACATTTCCCTCGTCGACATAAAAAGCGAATTGTCCAAGGGTGTAATACCCATGGGTGCAATTTCCTTGCCGAATTTGTTTTCCTATTGCCAACCCTATTTGATGCGGATCGGAAAGAGCTGCAGGCGGTATTTCACCTAAATCACACAGCGTTGCGGATGGTATCTCGTCAGCTTTGTGGATAATGGCATCAATGGCTCCCTGAACAGCGTTCAGGCGCTTTACATGATGTGGGTCAAAGGTCTTGGCAAAGGGTGCGGGGATTGGCCTGACATGCGTCCCATCATTTGCCTCGAGGATGGCGGCGACAGGTAAGCCCTCGGGTGATTGGTAGTTAAAGAGGGCTTGTTTCCCGGCATCACTTTCAGGCCATATTGCGTAGGGCAATGCCAGGATGTTATCTAAATCTTCACTAAGTTCAGGTTTTCCCACCAGGCTCAGGGCTTCTCGAAGGACAGCGTCATTTTTTTCCAATTGCCAGAGGAT
>JAXHUT010000313.1:0-7571 GCA_034189405.1 Chloroflexota bacterium | reverse complement strand
TTGGATTGTACGGCGCCGGCAGTTATCAACAAGTTTGCTTCCTGACCGCGCGCTTCTGCCAGTAGATATTCTAATTTGCGCGTTTTATTACCACCAAAGGCGAGACCAGTTTGGTCATCCCGCTTAACAAACAGCCTTGGCCCTTGCAATGCCGCCGAGAGCCTTGGCAAGGCTTCAATCTTTGTAGGCAAATGTGCAAATTGAACGCGTGGTTTCATGCGCTTAAACTCCTTTTTGTATCTTTCTTCCCGCGCTGCCGCATCCATCCCAGGATGCGGGGCAGGGTCCGTGTGTACAAAGGATATGAGATGGACCGCACAGGATAATCCCATGCACCCAGGGTTCGATGAACCAACCCGCCGAATCCATCTTTGAAGCGATATACACCCCACAGGGGATCGCTTTCATCAAAGGTGTCCGGGGCACCCCACATATCGTATTGATAACAACCAGCCCGTTTTGAATACAGCATGGCTTCCCACTGCAACCGGTAATTAAACATCTTCTCGCGATGTTCATTAAGTGACATACCATGAATATACCATGCCCTACCGCCAAAACGAAAGATGACAACTGCGCCAACGGGTGACCCCGCCACTTCTGCAATTAGGGGCTCAGCCAGGCCGTCGGCGAAAAAATGTTCCCAAACAGCCCTGTAATATTCTTTGCCGCGAATGAGAAAATCGTCGCGCACAGCCGTGTGAGCATACATGCTGTATAGTAAATCAATATCTTCTATGCCGCCTGGTCGCACGCGCACACCACGGCGTTCAGCCAGGCGGATGTTATACCGGGTTTTGGATTTCATCCGCATGAGCATTTCGTCTTGATCTCCCTTGAGATCAACCACCACGGTGTTTTTGAATTGAATTTGTTCTTCGGAGAACACCCAATCGCGCGCCTTCAAGGACTGCTTCACTGCTTCCCCTATGGGGTTAAGTTCATCCTTTTCATCCCCAGGGATGCCGTAACCGATGGGTAAATCAGGGTCAATTTTTAAAAAGATCACCTTTTTTTGTTCGGCAAAACGCTGTAAATCATCCAGTACTTTTTTAACCAGGGCGGCATCGGACCAGTCCAACAGGGGGCCGCGTGGCGCATACATCACACTCATTCCAATGGGCAAACCAGCCAGGTCGATCCTTCGCTGCAAGACCAGGACAGAAGCAACCACTTCTCCGTTTTCATTTCGCCACAGCAGGTGATGCGGCTGCCAGCCAAAACGAGATTTCACCTGTCCCCACTGCCAGGTTTGCAGGGCATGTGCCCCGGGCAGGTTTTTGATTGTTTCGTTCCAGCCTTGCGAACCTTTGACCTCAAAGAATTCCAAAAAGTATCTCCTTTAAATTAGGCGGCGGATGTTGGGCGGTATTTTGCCCATAATTTGTATAATTGATATAAACCTGGTCGATAAATACGGTCCCAGGTGCCGATCGTACGCCGAATTTCACCGCCAAAACCGCGTTTGAATCTGTAAACACCCCATAGACCATCAGATCGATCAATAAATTGTTCTTCAAGTTCGTTTTCAGGATGGTCTGGCACGCCCCAAAGGTCGTATTTTTTGCAACCTTTAGCCTTAGCCCACCGTATTGCTTCCCATTGTAATAAATAGGTCGGCATACGATTGCGCTCTTGATTGGTAGAAGCGCCGTAAAAATACCAGGCGGTGTCTCCCTGGGCGAAGGTCATCAGACCAGCCAGAGGGTGCCCCTGGTATTCTGCAATTAATAATGCGCAGGAATCTTCTTGTGAGAAAAACTCGTAAGCCCGTTGATAATAGTCCAGGTTGTGAATGCCAAAATTATCTCGATTACCGGTTGTGAGCATCATCCGGTGGAAGGCTGGCACATCATCACTTGCGCTTACAACCACATCTTTTCGTTCTGCCAGGCGGATGTTATACCGCGTTTTTGATTTCATGGCCATCAGAATGTCTTCTTCGGATGGTTCAAGGTCGACCAGTATTGTGCGCGGCGGCTGTATGGTCTGTTCCGTTGCTAGAAACCCGGGTAAATGAACTTTAAAAAAATCTTCCTCAACCGGCTCCCAGAGATTGGGTTCAACGCTCAGAAAGACAACGTTTTCCCTTTGGCAGTGTTCATCCAAACCTTTCCAGAGTTTTTCCCAATCCCCATCTCCCACCGGTCCGCGAGGGATATAGGCAATGCTCAGCCCAAGGGGTAACCGCCGAAAAAGCACCATCGCGCCCAAATTTCCTTCGGAAATAAAAAGCGGAGACCAGCCAAATGCTGATTTGAACTCCCCCCAGGTAGATGTTTGAAGGATATGTGCGTCTGGATGGTCGCTAATAAACTGATCCCAGGCTTGGGGTGACAATAATTTCATATTCTCCTTAAAAACCATAATGTGACTGATAGGTCATATGATGCGCTTTCCCCTTTTAGTACCATTGAAGCGTCATTCTATCATATTGAGGTCGGTTTCCTGGCCCTGGATAGAAGCGCCGGGAATGATATCACTCAGTAGTGAACGGATCTTCTCTGGTTTACCTTCCCGTGCATAGCCACTCAGTGTATTAACCAGGTCTCTCAGTTCTTCTGAGGAAAGCACTTCCTCACTATCTACCTGGTGAATATCGGGGTGGGCTGTTGGGGAATAGGCAAATCCTTTATCCCACAGGTCTTCGCTGAGTTTTTCCCCCGGTCGTATACCGGAGAAAACAATTTCAATATCCTTGCCAGGTTCCAATCCCGAAAGGCGAATTAAATCCTCTGCCAGGTCAAGAATTTTAACTGGCTGTCCCATGTCAAGGATATAATTTTCCCCACCTTTGCTCAGGGTTGATGCCTGCAAAACCAGGTGGACGGCTTCAGGTATGGTCATAAAATAACGTTTCATCTCGGGATGGGTTACGGTCACTGGTCCACCAGCTTCAATTTGACGCTTAAAGCGGGGAACCACACTTCCCCGGCTGCCCAGAACATTGCCAAAACGTACGACTGTAAAAGCACAATTGTATTTATGTGCAGCATCCAGCACGAGCATTTCAGCAATGCGTTTTGTGGCACCCATGATATTCACCGGTCGGATAGCTTTGTCGGTGGAGACCATCACCAATCGCTGAACGCCATGTGCCAGTGAGGATTTTACAATGTTATCCATCCCCAGGATGTTGTTGGTAACGGCTTCTTCAATGTTGCTCTCCATGAGCGGCACGTGTTTGTGAGCGGCTGTGTGAAATACCACTTCGGGCTGCCAACGATCAAAAAGGACTGTAAGGCGGGGCAAATCACGAACATCAGCGATTAATGGGACGAGGTCCAGGTTTGGGTAGCGCTCTTTAAGAGAAGTAATGGCGCTAAAAATGCTGTTTTCGCCGTGTCCGAGCATGAGAATCCTTTTTGGGTTAAGCCGTGCAATTTGACGGCAGAGCTCGCTTCCGATTGATCCGCCTGCGCCAGTAACCATGACGATCTTATCTTCCAGCACTTGACCCAGGGCTTCGGTATCCATTTTCACAGGTTCTCGCCTAAGTAAATCGGAGATATCCACTTCGCGCAATCGGCTAACACTGACTGAACCGCCAATCAGTTCGTAAAGTCCCGGCATGGTGCGGAATGGGATGTTGCGTTGGTGGCATTTGGTTGCGATTTTGCGCAACACCTCCCCTGACGCGCTGGGGATGGCAATCAGCACCTCGTCCACATGGCGAGTTTTAAAAATGCGCTCAATATCGTCAATCGGCGCTAAAACCGGGACACCGTGGATTTTGTTGTTTTGTTTTTCCGGGTCATCATCCAGAAAGCCGATGGGCTTCATGTTCAATTGAGGATTTTTTAACAATTCTCGGACAACCATGGCACCTGCATCCCCTGCGCCGATGACCAGCACCCATTTCCTGTGAAGGGAGTGAAGCAGGGAACTATTTGCAGCGGCAGAGGAGGTTTCTGCAATCCAGCGGAAGATGAACCGAAACCCACCCACAAATATCAGTGTAAAAAGCCAGTCAATAATGATGACGGAACGAGGAAAGCCAATAAAGAACCCTGCACCATACAAGCCCATCATCGCGACGCCCAGGATCATGGATGCAGTAGAGACAGAGGCGAGAATCAATACTAATTCGCGAATACTAGCATAACGCCACAATCGCCGATAAATACCAAAGAAATAATACACCAACGGTTTAACAACAACTGCAATCCCCAGCATCCACAACAAAGACTCCTGGTAGGTGGGAAAGATTGCAATAAGTTCCAGCCGCATCATGTAACTGGCTAAAACGGAAACAGCACTCAGGAAAATATCCCCTAATAAAAGATAACGATTTCGAATTTTCTTTCCTGAAAAGTTCATGGAAGATTTGCCTTAGGTTTATTGTCCCTTGAAACCCAGCACCTGCCAGATGGTACGCAGGATAATTGAAATGTCCAGTATGAGGTTGCGATGTTCGATGTAATACAAATCGTATTCCAATTTGACGGCAGTCTCTTCAACTGTACCGGCATAGCCGTAGTTGATTTGTGCCCAACCGGTGATCCCGGGTTTAACAAGCAAACGTGCACGGTAAAAGGGCAGCTCTTTTTGGAATTGTTCGACCAATTGCGGCCTTTCTGCCCGTGGCCCGACCAGGCTCATCTCACCTCGCAGGACGTTGATGAACTGCGGCAGTTCATCCAGATGGGTCTTTCGAAGAAACCATCCGAACCTTGTAACTCGCTCGTCATTTTCTTCGGTCATGAGAGTCTCCCCGTCTTTTTCAGCATCGCGAACCATTGTCCGGAATTTGATAATTTTATAAGGTTGTCCGCCACGCCCCAAACGGTTTTGGGTCAGAAATATGGGGAAACCGGTTTCGAGGAGGATCCCTAGGAAAATGAATGGGAAAAATACAGCCAACCCCAATGTGCCGACTAAGCCGCCTGCAAAATCAACCAGGCTTTTTGAAAGCTGATAAAGGGTGCTGGTTTGCGATTTTTCAACGAAAGAGCGCACAATCCATTCTGTTTCAAGTAGAAAAATTGGAACCCTTGAGAGGAGTTCTTCGTAAACCTCTGGCATGGGTGTTAATGTAACGCCCATTTCCTGTGCCGACAAGATTGCCTGGAACATACGACCCTTCATCTGTCCGCTGATGGCGAGGATGATGTCGGTAATTTCATGTTCAACAATCAAATCTATGAGCTGACTGCTGTCACCCAGAACGGTTAAGCCATCAACCTTTTTCCCCTGTTTTTGGGGGTTGTCGTCTATTAATCCGATGGTGTTGAATGGGGGCGGCCATTGTTTGGACAGGATGTCCGCAAGGGTTTCACCAGCATTGCCAGCGCCAATGATTAGAACCCGCCGCAGGAGGTTCGGCGCAGTGAACATTCGGATATAAGCCAATCGCCATAAAAGGGTCAATGCTGCTGCTGCAATAATGAAGAATGCAACACCGCGGCGCGGCAATGAATTGGGTTCTGAGCTGAAATAAATCAGCAAATAGATGAGCGCATAGATTAATAAGGCTAAGCCAATTCCTTTAAAGGTCTCGCGTGTATTGCTGGCACGCTGCACATCGTATAATTCCACCAACAAGACGATCCAGAAAAATGGCAAAAGGAAATACCAGAAAGGTGGGCGCGATATAATGAATTCCAGGGAAAATTCCATCCAGGCATCCCCGGCAGCCCAAAAGTAGAGCGCCAGGAATAAAGCTAATCCTGCAACCAGGAGGTCCCCTATTAGCAGGATTGCCACACGCTCAGACGCGCGTAAATGCCATCTTTCAGGCTTTGATTTATTTTCCATAGCCACAATTTTAACCTTTATTTTGATTTTGGGGGTGAAGGACTCCCCATATAAAGCCGCTACCCCATGTAAAGTGCATACATGCGATTGCCAGGGGCACCCCAATTATGAGTTCGACGTCCTTATGCTTTATAGCGAGCTGCAAAGCTGCCAGGAAAAGGCTGATGATGTAGATACCAATTATACCGATTAAAATATAAATAAAAACCGCGGGAAGAAAGGGGGATAAGATCAGTAAAAGCGCCAGGGTTAGAATAAATAGGGGCGGTAATGCCTGCCGCAATCGCAAGGTATCTGGAAAGCGGCGCAGCATGTGCCATTTCCAATAGCCGTAACGCCAGTATTGGTGAGCCAAAGCTTTAAGATCTTTGCGGGCATAATAAACCGAGCGAATTTCGGGGTCAAGCCAGATTTTACCGCCCGCTTGACGGATGCGTGCGTTGAACTCGTAATCTTCGTTGGACAGCAAGGTCTCATCAAACATGCCGACCTGGTCGAGTAATTCGCGCTTGAAGGCGCCAAAGGGGACAGTGTCGACAATGCCAGGTTTGTCTGTGTAGCGATAGCGAGCATCTCCTACACCAATGGGATGTCCCGCTGCTGCAGCGATGCTGCGGGCAATCCAACTATCACTTCCTGCTTGGATATCCCAGACACCGCCCACATTCTCTCCAAGTCCCTTTTCCAAATCTGCGACCGACCTTTCGATATAATCTTGATGAGGTTTTGAATGTGCATCCAGTCGAATAATGATCTCACCGGTCGATGCTTCGATAGCTGTATTCAAAGCAGACGGGATATTCCGCTTTCGGTTTTCAACGAGGTTGATCTTTAAGTCGGGATGCGTGTGATGCCATTCATTAATGATTTCTGGCGTGCCGTCATCAGAAAGCCCATCGGCGATCACAACTTCCATCGCGCTTAATGGATAGCTTTGTCCATATAGTGCATCCAGAAGTAATGTGATAGTGGTGCGCTCATTGTAACAGGGGACAATAATGGAAACTTTGTTACGCATTTTTCCAATCCAAATCAAAGATATTCCGGGTTATTTTGGCATAAGGCATACGGCTGCGATAGTATGCCAGCTAAAGACAGTATGCCCTTATTTGAAAACCAAATTTACGCTGTGTGTGATTACTCCTTAGATTCACAGTGTAGAAGCGCAACCGCCTCTATCTCAACATGTGCACCTTTTGGCAGGGCGGCTACCTGGAAAGCAGAACGTGCGGGGAAATTCTCGGTGAAGAAGGTGCCGTAAACCTCATTCATCAAACCAAACTCGTCAATGTCCTTGAGAAAAACCGTCGTTTTGATGACAAGGCTCAAATCGCTTCCAGCAGCTTCAAGGACTGCCTTAAGATTGTTGAGCGCCTGATGGGTTTGAGCCTTTATCCCACCTTCCACCAGTTGACCGGTTTCAGGGTTCATCCCCAATTGACCGGCGGTAAACACCAAATGCCCGGTTGTCACGGCTGCGGAATAGGGGCCTATGGCTGTTGGGGCTTTATCGGCGACAACGATTTCCTTTTTGTGTTTAAAATTCTTCATTTTGATCCCTTCATCTTGTGATTGTTTTCTCTACTATTATATCCTTATCGCGTTTTATTTTCTGTAAAATGGCTTTATCGGGTGCACTAAAAAGTTGTGAGTTAAACAGCCAAGGGTCAAGTCACTAATGCAAAGATCGTTCGGGCTAAGGCTCCTCAAAGCGCAAACGATGTTTCTTGTTTTTGGCTGCCTAACAACCGAGCTGGGTACAGTTGATCCTTCAGACAACTTCGGAAGGCCTTTCCTTTCCTTGGTTGTTCGGT
>JAXHUT010000312.1:0-2012 GCA_034189405.1 Chloroflexota bacterium | reverse complement strand
TTTGGCGTTTTGTTGATATCGCTTGGCTTCCGCTTGCGAAAATTGGGTCGTGAATTCCAATCGATGGAATAGTTATTATTGTCAATAGTTTAAAATATTTGTTCGGAAATTTTTTTAATTGGGAGCGAAGGGATGGAGGTGTGATAACTTTCATCTCTTTTTTTCTTGCCGACCTGGCAGCTTCACAAAAAATTGTTCAGACCAAGTGACATCTAAAACCATTAGGGTATAATGGTCTGGCTGTTAAATCTCAAAGTAATAAAACCGATATCCATGAACAAGATACTGTTAAAACTAAAAAAATTCTTTTCAGAAATTGAGTTTTCAAAGCGCGCGATCATGGATTACTTACTGATCCTGTTAGGGGCTTTTGTTCAAGCCCTTGCGCTCAGGCTTTTCCTTGTACCATCGGACCTGGTCAGCGGCGGCATCAGCGGTCTGGCACAATTGATCAATCACTACTCTAATTTTCCAATTGGGATGATCGTGCTTCTGGGCAACCTTCCGCTGTTTATATTGGGTTGGCAATACCTGGGTGGGTCAAGATTTGCTGTTCGAACCATTTTATCGATTGTCGCATTCTCGATTTTTACGGATACGTTGGTTTTATTCCTGCCCGGGGTTGGGGTGACAGATGATATGGTCCTCAATACCTTATATGGGGGCTTGTTATTAGGGATAGGTTTGGGGATTGTTTACCGGGGACGCGGCACCAGCGGTGGAACCGATATTTTAGGTCGCATTCTTAACCGACATTCTGGTATCACGATTTCACAAGCCTATTTAATCACAGATTCGGTGGTCGTTTTGGGCGCAGGATTTGTATTTGGCTGGTCGAAGGCTTTATACGGACTTGTTTTGATCTATGTCAGCGGTTTGGCGGCAGAGATTACCTTACAGGGAACAAATATTATCAGAACGGCGATCATCGTTACAGCGGAAGCGGAAACTGTCACCCATGCGATCATGAACGACCTGGAGCGCGGGGTGACGATCCTTTCAGGAACCGGGGGGTATACAGGTGAACCCAAGACTGTGATTTACTGTACTGTTTCGCGAATGGAAATAAACCGGTTGAAAATCCTGGTGCACGACATTGATCCCGGGGCTTTCATGGTGATTGGCCAAGCCCAAGAAGCCCTTGGGGAAGGGTTTAAGCCTTTAAAGCAAGATGATTGATTGGGGTAATTTGAAGATCAGTCTTCCAGAATTTCATAGCTGGTGATAATTTCTGCCACACCCCTCAGTGTTGCTGCGACTGAACAATATTTTTCCTCTGACAGCTCAACCGCTTGTGCGACGTTCTTATCCGTCAGCCCCTTGCCTTTAACGATGAACTTCATGTAGATTTTACGAAAGGCCCAGGGTGGATCTTCGTCCTGTTCCGCGGTGACATTAACTTCAAGGTGCGTCAGCGGTGACTGTTTTTTTGCAAGGATATTCACGACATCCACTGATGAACATCCTGCCAGGGCGGACAATATCAGTTCGGAAGGCTTCATGCCCATATCTTCTTTGGTCGTCGATAGGACCACCGAGTGCCCTGATGAGTCCGTTGAGACAAAACGATTTCCACCAGGAATCCAGCGTAAAGTTGTATTAGTTGCCATCTTACTTCCTCTTTATAGTGGTCATTTTTTATGATACTTTTCCGAGCATTTGGATCAGGTCAACCATTAATGCTCGCTGCGCTTCTGGGTCTGCCTGGACTTCGGCATTAAGCAGGCAGTCCCTGGCGACATCCTGCATGAAGCTCAGGCTTGCTGACTGAACGCCCGCTCGGATAGCGATCAATTGCTGCAGAATTTCTCGACAATCACGGTCAGCATCAATCATTTTTTGGACGCCGCGCAGCTGACCTTCAATGCGGGAAAGCCTGTGTTTGATATTTTCCTTGGATTGTGGATCTGTGCTATTGATCATCAAAATTTCTTTCAAGCCGCCGGCTTGATAGGGGTTAGCCAGCTCAACTAAAACCGGAGGAACTGCCGCAGCTGGAACCGCTCGAAAAA
>JAXHUT010000311.1:0-5273 GCA_034189405.1 Chloroflexota bacterium | reverse complement strand
CTCAGCATGCTGAGCCCCTACCCTTGATTTCCTCACTAATTTAATAAATCCAAGTATGCGGTTGATCCCAAGGCTCTGGTTTTATCTTTTTAGTAGATTTGTATGGATTATCCAGCGAAATTCTAATTATTGATATTCAGGTGTTTATCTATGATTGGTCACCCGTTCGTATTCCAGCTGCATGATGCGGCGCAGGATTGCCAGGGAAGAGGCATAGGTGGAATCGACCCCAAAGTATGACAGGGTGCCGGCACCCAGGTTTTCGCCCTTTGTGAGCGGCGTGTCCGATGCGTAATGCAGGATGCCCATATCAAAGGGCAACCCATAAAGATTGACGATCTCGTTAACCGGGTGACGTTTTGGGCGGAAGAGCTCATAAACAGCCGACATGTACGGACCGGCTTCCATTTCAATGTCCGTGTAACCTTCACGATAAATGACTTCCATCACACTGGCATTTTGCAGGTAGGTCCCCAAGACTGTCACGGATTTTTGATTGTCAAGAATAGTGCCGTAAACCAGGTAGGGGCTGACGTCTGAGGCGGAGAAGCAATTGTTATAAATAAAGGTATTGTGTGAATGCTCATCATAAGTCACATTGGGGATGATTACGTCTCCCCGCCTGCCATTCAAGGTTGCTGCTTTGCCCATAATGTAGATTCCAAGAATGGGGAAAGTGTGTTCGGCAATCTTTACCAAAAGGTTATATGCTGCTAGCCCCAGGGGGTAGTCGATATTCAGGATCAATGCGTCGCTTTGGGCAAGAAAGGACCAGTCAGCATCCTCGCCAACAAAGGTCTCGGGTGTTAGCCGGGGATCGATCGTATTTGGATTGAGTTTTGATAGGGTGATGATTTGTGACTCGATATCAAAGGCATGCTCGCTTGGGATACGATGAATACCGTATTCTTTTTCGAAGTCTGATTGTGTCCGGATCAAATCCTTTCCCCGGGTTGTCGATTGGTATTTTTTTAAAATGTAATAAAGGAAATTTTCTGGGCGGGAGGGGACTTCTTCCTGGCTGATATCGTGCCATTCAGCTAGAAGATCTTGATCGCCTTCGGTTTGAAGAAATCGCGTCAGGCGATCCTGCTGGATCAAGGCAAAACCTGACAGCAGGTTGGGGATGCTGTGCGGGTTACTGGAGATCAGATAAACGGGACGCTCTGTGATTTCAGGGAAATTGTTTTCAATATTTTCCCACCAATAACGGGTTGCTCGTCGGTATTCATTCAATGAGCCGCTGAAAAGCTGTACTTCCAGGTCTAATTTTCTCGACCGGATTTGATTGAGCATGGATTTGAATCGAACCCCCCAAATGGTTTTTAATCGGAGTAGATCGTCCAGGGATATTCGCAAATGTTCCGCCAGTTTAAGTAAATCCTCTTCAGAATCCGAAGAAAATTGAATGAATTCTTGTTCGGAGTAATCTAACAATGAGGCATATAGTTTGTTCCATTCGATTTGGTATGCCGTCATAATTGGGATAACGTCATCAATATCCGATCGGGAGGCAATGTAACAGGCTAGTAAATCATCCCCGTTGTAAAAACAACGACGTCGGCGCGCCCTTGCGGTCACTTCTTGCCAATCTTCAATATTTTTCAGCCCGGATTGTTCAAAAACCGTCGCACTTTGACCCAGGAGGACCGCTTTAACCTTGGGCATACAATCGGGGAGCCGGAGGTTGGCATAGATGAAAGAAGAGATGTCAGGGGTTTCTGTACGCGCCAGGATGTGCAGGGTAGAATTAATGCCCGTATGGACTTCTTCCAGTGTACGAATGCGCACACGGGTGGTTGAACGCAGCAGGGAATATATCGTGCGGATATAAAGATCAATTTCTTCTGATACCAGTGTTGGGACAGTTCTTTCCATGTGGGACTTCTTCCTTCCAGGATTGAAATTAGCAGTGATGTTGATAATTTTACCTGTTTTTACAAAGCATTTTCGACAAATAACAACGGTTTGGTGTTTTTTTTACTAACATCGAACTTTCAACGGTTATAATTGGCGTGTTTAGAGCGTTTATTTTTAAATGTAAGGGAATTCATGGCAATCACAACGATAATTTTTGATTTTGGCGGCGTCCTATACAAAATGCCTGATCCAAAACGTATCAATCAATGGATGAAACTTTTGGGGCTCCGTCAGGAACCTGAAGTGATGGCAATCTTAGCTAACCCAAATCAGTCTCAAATAGTAAAAGATATTTGTTTGGGAAAGATATCCGAAGACCAGGCCTGGGGAATGATGCACAACAAATTGCGAATCAAACCCAAAACCATGCGACGATTTCGAAATCAATTTTTTTCAAAACGAAATTTAAATCGTCAGTTGGTGCGCTTTATGGATGAGCTGAAAGAGGATTACCAATTAGGCATCTTGAGCAATGCTGGTGATCAAACGCGTTCATTAATGACAGAAGTTTTTCACTTAGATCAACGAGTTGATGAAATTATCATTTCAGCCGAAGAGGGTGTCATCAAGCCGGATTTTAAAATTTATCAAATTGCGATGGATCGGTTAAAAGCCGAACCTGCACAATCCCTTTTTTTAGATGATTATGCTAGGAATGTTGAAGCCGCCATTGACTTTGGCATGAAGGCTGTCCAATTTGTAAATAATAAGCAAGCCATACAAATGATCAGGGAATCACTCAGGGAGGAGGAATAAGGCATGCTTTATCTTGTCGCAACTCCCATTGGCAACCTAGGCGATCTCACAATGCGCGCCATAGAAATATTAAAAGCTGTGGATTTGATTGCCAGTGAGGATACTCGCAAGACCTCTATTTTGTTGCATCATTACGACATCTATAAGCCACAAAAAAGTTATCATGCTTTTAATGAGAAAAAAGTTGTTCCCAAGCTGATTGAGAAGTTGTTGGCGGGTGAATCGATTGCTGTTGTGACCAATGCTGGCACACCTGCAATTTCCGACCCGGGCTATTCCCTGGTACGTGCAGCAATTGATAATGATATTCTGGTTACCGCAATCCCAGGGCCTTCAGCAGTGGTGATGGCGCTAATTCTTTCAGGGTTACCTGCGCACAGCTTCACGTTTAAGGGCTTTCCCCCTCGTAAATCAGGTGCGCGCCAACGTTTTATTGCTGAGGATGCGGAGTCAGCCCATACTCAAATTTTTTATGAAAGTCCCTATCGTATCCAAGCCTTTTTAGAAGATGCGTTAACCGTGCTTGGTGATCGAGAAGCCGCTGTGGCGAATGACCTGACGAAAAAGTTTGAAAGCGTTGATCGAGGAAAATTGAGCGAGTTAATTGATAAATTAAAATTAGAACAGCCGCGCGGTGAATACACCGTGGTTATTCAAGGCAAAAGAGATTAAGGAATCTAAAATTTAAAGGGATTCAGATTTTGCGGCTCTTCGAAGATGTCTATCCCTTCAGCACGTTTCAAAGCATTAACGATCAGGTAGGTGAAGGGCGTCACCAGTGTCTCAAAAGAAACCTTAAAGATATAATTGGTTATCGTCAGGCTCCAAAAAAGACTCCAGGGAAAAACGTCGACGAGGGTAGCGATAAAAATAAAGGTAAAGGTATCAACGGCTTCACCAATAATCGTGCTGCCGATGGTTCTGGTCCAAAGGTGTTTGCCTTTGGTCAACACCTTCATCAAAGCCATCAATATGGCATTTGAGAAGGACCCTGCAAAGTAGCCAGCGAGACTGGCAAGGATGATCCCACCGGAACTCATGCTCCCCAATATTTGGTTATATGTTTCCTGACCGACCTCATTCTGCCAGGTGGTTTCACCAGGAAGGACCTGAACCAGCCAAAAAACCAGGGCACTAAAGATGAGCGCCCCGAATCCGATCCAGATGACCCGTCGAGCGCGCCTGAAGCCGTAAACTTCAGTGATGACATCGCCTAGGATATAACTAATTGGGAAGAGCAGCGTTCCAGCATCAAAGCTTAATGGGATATTTCCAATGCTGATGCCCCAATCGATGATTTTAGCAGACGAGGCAATATTACTCAGAACAAGTACTGTGACATAGATCACCATGATCACATCGAGAAATTTGAAACCCAATATTTGTGTTTTCGCTTTTTCTTTATTCATATGATTACTTATAGAACCGCGAAATAATTAGGTAAAGTATACCCTGACATGAACCGTTTCTTTTTAGATCCACAACTTTTTTCAGACAAAGGTGTTAAATTTTCTGAGAATATTGAGCATCAGATCTTATCTGTTCTGCGATTAAGATCAGGGGATGAGGTGGAGGTGCTGGACAATCAGGGATACCTTTATCGTGTTGTGTTGGATGTGGATAGGGATAAAAAATCTGTTTACGGACAATTTTTGAGTAAAGAAACCGCTATGACTGAACCTTCTATTCAAATTATATTGTGTTTTGGCTTATCCAACCGTGACAAAGTGGAATGGATTTTGCAGAAGGGCACTGAAATTGGTGTTTCTGCTTTTTCACCGTTTATTTCTTCCCGCACCCTGGTTCGGTCGATAGATTTATCGGAAAAGAAAAAAGTCCGATGGGAAAAGATCATACGGGAGGCAGCAGAGCAGTCCCAGCGAGGACGCTTACCGAAACTCAACAGACCACAGCGCTTTGAGACATGCCTATCAAAAACTTGTAATGAAAACAGACTTTCCTTGATCGCCTGGGAAGATGATCATGCGGATCAGGTGAATATCGCGCAAAGTCTTCATGGATTTGAGGGAAGTTCCATCGCTCTTTTTGTTGGATCCGAAGGTGGTTTTTCTGGTGAGGAAATTAATCTGGCGAAGGAGGCTGGATGCCGGGTGATTACCCTGGGTGCGCGTATCCTGCGAATGGAAACAGCGGCGATCGTGTTTCCAGCGGTTGTACTTCATGATCTAGGCGAGTTGTGATCTGTATCTTCGATGAAAATATGATATGATTTTACAGCTTTGTGTCCATGTCAATGATGATTTGATTTTTTTATTTACTGGAGATTAATTTGCGCAAATATTGTATAATCGTCAATCCGGTAGCAGGCAGGGGTGCTGGTAAGAAAGCAATCCCTGAAATCGAATCTTATTTAAATGCCTTAGGGATCGACTATGATTTACTGGTGACAAATGAACCCGGTCACGGCATAAAATTGGCTGAAGAAGCCGGGACGAACGGTTACCAGACTGTGGTCGCTGTTGGGGGGGATGGTACAGCCAATGAGGTCATCAATGGTTTGATGCATGCCAGTAACAAGGGCAAGCTAACGGCAAGGTTGGCTGTATTCCCCGTTGGCAGGGGAAACGATTTTTCCT
>JAXHUT010000310.1:0-5555 GCA_034189405.1 Chloroflexota bacterium | reverse complement strand
AGTGGCAATTTTGATCTTGATTAATAACGAAAAAATACATGGAGTATAACTATGAAAATCCTTATTATCGGGGGGACTGGGCTGATCAGCACGGCGATCAGCCGGCAGCTGCTTGAAGCCGGACATGAATTGACACTTTACAACCGAGGTGAGACTGAACCTCGGCTTCCCCAGGGCTACCAGTTCATCAAGGGCGACCGGGATGACGTCGAAACCTTTGAAGCACAAATGGCTGAGCTAGATGGTTTTGATGCTGTCATCGATATGGTTTGTTTTAACCCAAAGCATGCTGAAAGTGATATTCGCGCTTTTTCTGGGCGCATTAATCAACTAATATTTTGCAGTACCGTGGATGTTTACACCAAGCCGCCAGCAACTTTCCCGGTTGTTGAAAGTCATGAACGTCATGCCCTTTCAGATTATGGGCGCGACAAATCAAAGTGTGAAGATTTATTTATGGGTGCTCACGACGCAGGCTATTTCAATGTCACGACTATTCGTCCAGCCTCCACCTATGGGGAGGGCGGACATATTATTCATACCTTCGGTTGGGAGACTTATTTCCTCGACCGACTGCAAGAAGGAAAGCCGATTATTGTACATGGAGACGGTGAGGCTTTATGGGTCTCCTGCCATGTGGATGATGTGGCACGTTCTTTTGTAAATGCTGTTGGGAATGAGAGGGCTTTTGGCAAGGCTTACCACGTGACCGGTGAAGATTGGCAGACCTGGAATCAATATCATGAACGCTTGGCTGAAGCAATTGGTGCGCCTAAACCCTCAATCATCCATATCCCGGCTGACCTGCTGGTGCGAATTTCGCCCGATCAGGCGATGACGACTTATCTGAATTTCCAATATACCAATATCTTTGATAACAGCGCTGCAAAAGCTGATTTGGATTTTAAAGTCACCGTCGATTGGAAGGCTGGCGCCAAACGCACTTATGACTGGCTTGTGGAAAATGATCGCATTCAGAGCTGGAAGAAATTTCCTTTCTATGATCAGATCATTGAAAGTTATAAACAGCAAACCGGTGAATTAATTGCGGAATTATCCAATTATCACAAACGCCGGTAACGAATACCAACCAATAACAAATTCCAAATCACACTTCACGCATGAATCAAAAAGCGTTGTCAACCCTTGAATATCATAAAATTATCGCCAGGTTGGTGACCTATGCGGATTTCAGCGCGTCGGCTGACCTGGCGGACAAACTCCGACCTACGCCGGATATTAAAAAAGGACGCAAGCGCCAGTCTGCGACGCGAGAAGCACGGTACTTATTATCTCTGGATACGGATTTTTCTTTTCAGAATGCTAGCGATATCCGCCCCCAGGTGGGCTTAGCACGGCGGGAGGGTGTTTTAGAACCCCTGGATCTGCTGGCGATCAAACATACCTTAATTGTTTCGCGAGAGGCACGCAGGGTTCTTGAAAACACAGCGGATGAAGTTCCAAACCTTTCCAGCCTGGCAGATGCACTGCCTGTTGGATTGGGTTTAGTGGACCAAATTAGCAAAACCATTTCCGATAGTGGTGATGTATTGGATTCGGCTTCACAGAAACTTTCCGAAATTCGAAATGAAATGAAGATCACGCATGAGCGCATGATGACTCGTATGCAGCGATTTATTTCCGATCAGAGCACCGCCCCCATGCTTCAGGAACCGATCATTACACAACGCAACGGCCGTAATGTTATACCCCTGCGAGCGGAGTTTAAGGGTCGAATAAAAGCGGTCATCCATGACCAATCCGCATCAGGCGCGACGCTGTTCATTGAACCCCTGGCTGTGGTCGAGTGGAACAATCGCTATCGAGAATTGGAGCTGGCAGAGCGGGATGAGGTGCGCAGGATCCTGGCGGAGCTGAGCAACGCTGTGGCGGGTCATGCGGATGCCCTTGTGACGATGGTTGAAGTGATGGCAGAGCTGGATGTGGCATTGATGTGCGCCCGTTATGCACAAGACCTGGATGCGACGGAGCCTGAATTGATGCCTTTTCGTGAAAGCCAGAACAAACACCCGGGGAGTACCATTCGTTTGTATAAAGCCCGTCATCCGCTGCTGGACCCTGAAAAGGTTGTGCCTATCGATGTGGATTTAGACGATGAGACCTATGCCCTGGTGATTACCGGGCCAAATACGGGTGGAAAGACGGTCACACTCAAGACGGTTGGCCTGCTGGTGTTGATGGCGCAATCCGGGTTGCAGATCCCAGCACAATCCGGATCAAAGCTGAGCGCTTTCAAGGATGTTTTTGCCGATATTGGCGATGAGCAATCCATTGAACAATCCTTATCAACTTTTTCAGGTCATGTTACCAATATTGTTGATATCTTAAAAGAGGCAGACGCACAATCCTTGGTGTTGTTGGACGAGCTGGGCGCGGGGACAGACCCGCAAGAAGGTTCCGCTTTAGCGAGAGCGGTGATGACCCATTTACTGGACCGAAGCATCACCAGTTTGATTGCCACACATTACCCGGAACTGAAAGCTTATGCACACACAACGGATGGTGTTTTGAATGCCAGTGTGGAATTCAATCTAAAAACCCTGGAACCAACCTATCACCTGACGATTGGTTTACCCGGTCGATCCAATGCGCTGGCAATCGCCGACAGGTTGGGTCTGCCGGAATCGATCATCAATGCAGCTCGTGCAGAGATCAACCCCACTGACCTGCGAGCGGAAGACTTGTTGGATGAGATTCATCACCAGCGAGACCTGGCACGTAAAACTCGGGAAGAGGGTGAAAGTGTTCGTCGAGAAGCCGAATCAATAAGAAATGATTTGGCAGCACGATTAGATAAGATTGAAGATGAGCGTTTTGAATTAATGGAAAAAACCCGTCAGGAGGCTGAAGCGGAATTGAATAAATTGAGGGAAGAGATGGAAGCCCTCAGGCAGCAGCTGGCGAAAGCACGACAACCATTAGAGATAGTTGATGACGTTGAAGAAATTGTTGAAACATTGGAAGAAAAAGTGTCTGAACCTGTGCTTAGGAAAGAGCCGGAAAAGCCTGTCCGTAAACCAAAAGGTCCGCTGCGACTAGGGGAGAAAGTTCATTTGCGTTCTATCGACCAGGACGGCGTCGTTACGTCGATTGGCGAGGAGGAAGTTGAAGTTCAGATCGGAATGCTGAGAATTCGAGCTCGAATTTCTGATGTGATTCGGAGGGGAGATACGGATGTTCCGCCTGAAAGGGTGTCAGCCAGGGTAAAGAAAGGCAAGACGAAATCGCTTTATACGCATGAATCCCCCGGTGTGGAATTGGATATTCGCGGACACAGGGTGGATGAAGGTTTGGAGCTGCTGGACAGGTATTTAGAGAAAGCCTACCTGGCGGGATTGCCTTTTGTACGCATTATTCACGGCAAAGGGACGGGGCGTTTGCGCGAGGCTGTGCGCGAGGCATTGATGAGCAATCCGCATGTGGAGCGCTCTGAAAACGGCAGCCAGGCGGAAGGCGGCGATGGGGTAACAATCGCGCATTTAAAAGGAAATTAACCTAAAAAAAGAACCGACACTGCTAATTTGTCTCCCTTGGCATTGTCGGTTCTTTTGCACATGGACCCCTCAACCACGCGCCCAACCTCACACGATGATAACGATGCTTAAGATTATCATAGGACCGTTACCAAAACGTAGACACTCATGAAGGGAAATGGTGCTCTTGATCCCAAATTTTTCTCCTATCAATAAAATCTTGCTTGAGGGACTCGGATTGTAGATTGTCTTTATTGAGTCTCCTGAAAAAGGGGAAGACCGCTTTAGGTGGGCTTTATGATAAGGTGCCGAAGGTGGGAATCGAACCCACATGCCCGAAGGCACACGAGTTTGAGTCGTGCGCGTCTGCCAGTTCCGCCACTTCGGCTAGTGTCAATAGTATTTTAACCTTTAGTCAGGGTAAGGTCAAGCACATTTGACAGCGCATTTGATGCCAATCCACTTACCACCTATGCAGCGTTGTCGGGTATTATTGGTTGAGATAAAATCTTGAGATGACAGCCTCGCGCCATGTCTTTGTAGGGCTGCTTTAATTGGAGAAGACCATGCAGTTAGGGATTATTGGGTTACCCCAATCAGGGAAAACAACTTTATTTAATGCGCTCACCCGTGGGGATGTCCCTACGAACATCAGCGGTGGCAAAGTTGAAGTGCACACGGCGGTGATTGATGTGCCTGATGATCGTGTTGGCAGGCTGGCTGAAATTTTTCAGCCCAAGAAGGTTGTCCGTGCCAAGGTAACTTATGTTGACATTGCTGGCCTTGCAGGCAAAGTATCAGAAAAAGGCATTTCGGGACCTTTACTCAACACCCTTTCACAAATGGATGGGTTTATACACGTTGTACGGGCTTTTTCAAATCCGAGTGTGCCCCATTTTGCAGGGCGCGTTGACCCACGCCGTGATCTCTCAACCATGGAAACGGACTTGATTCTCAACGATTTGATTTTGGTCGAGCGGAAATTACAGCGGCTGGCGGAGGAACGGCAGCGAGGCGGCATAGGACGGGATAAAGCCCTGGTTCAACGTGAAACGGCATTGTTTGAGAAGTTACAAGGTTTGCTTTCTGATGAAATCCCGCTGAGAAACGAGTCTTTTAATGAGGAAGAGGAGAAAATGCTGTCCAGCTATGGGTTGTTAAGCCGAAAACCGCAGCTGATTGTGATCAACCAGGTAGAAGGACAAAGCCCGATTGAGGTGGATCTGCCGTTTATAAACACCCAGGTTATTTGCATGCCAGCTAAGTTGGAAATGGAAATCGCCCAATTACCCGTAGAAGAAGCGGAAATTTTCCTGGCGGAATATGAGATTGAAGAGCCAAGCTTGAACCGTTTTATTCGACTTTCTTATGATTTGCTGGGGTTGATCTCCTTTTTTACAGGATCTGAAAAGGATGTCCATGCCTGGACCGTTTCACAAGGCACAACAGCGCAGGAGGCGGCTGGTACTATCCATTCAGATATGGAAAAAGGGTTTATTCGCGCAGAAGTGGTCAGCTTTGAAGACCTAGACGCTCTGGGTGGTTTTGCAGAGGCTCGCCAGCATGGCAAAATTCGCCTGGAAGGAAAAAACTATATCGTGCAGGATGGTGATGTGCTGACCATTCGCTTCAATATTTAATTTAGGCACACTCCCACCCTGTTTTTTTGATGTCTTATCACCACAAGGGTAAAATTCTCACACCATGGTCAATCTTTTACAGACGCTCAATCCACAACAACAAAAGGCTGTTTCTTTACCACCAGGACCGGTGATCGTGTTAGCAGGACCGGGTTCTGGTAAAACGCGTGTTCTGACCTATCGAATAGCATATCTGATTGCTGCCCTTGGCGTTCCGCCTTATCATATCATGGCTGTCACATTCACAAATAAGGCAGCGCGAGAGATGGAAGCGCGGGTGGCTTCATTGCTGGGTGGGAAAGCCCAGGGATTGTGGTTGGGAACTTTTCATGCCATTTGCGGAAGAATATTGCGTCGCGAAGCAGCGCATCTACCCATTGATCACAATTATGTCATCTTTGACGCTGATGATCAGCTTACC
>JAXHUT010000031.1:0-2162 GCA_034189405.1 Chloroflexota bacterium | reverse complement strand
GGATGGTGATGCTATTTGTACAGGAAGAATCACCATCCAGGATAAATCCACCACGCCATGGACATACCAAATTTACCTGCATATAGCACAGGGCAGCGTGCCAGATAATCTTAGAAAGGTGGGCACACCCGTTATGCAGGGTCAATATATTGCGAATGTGGATGATACAGGTTACAGCTCAGGTCATCACGTTCATCTCATGGTGGTCAGCCAAAACACCCTTTATTTTTCAAGTAAAAATTATTATTTTGGCTACGCAGAAGATATCACATTCAGGGATGTGGATATTAATTGGGATCCGGTCACCAGGGGCGGCCGACCAAGATTGGCATATGAAGCGGCAAGTTACGGCGGAGAGGGACGAACCTATTATGTTTCTGGGAATACCCCTGCCAATCCACCGACCGGCGGCTTTGCTTTGCCCGCGTCAAATACCTATCTTACAAACTCGACCATGAAGGTTTCGGGATGGGGTAGGGATGATGTAGCGGTCACCAAAGCGGAAGTGCTGGCGAACGTCGATGGCAGCTGGGTCACGATTGGTGAGGCTCCAGGTGGAAACACATTCACGGCGAATATTGACCTATGCAGCACGGATGTTCCTGACGGCTATTTTAATATTGCCTTACGCCTTTGGGATTACGAAGGCAACCCCTCTGGTATTTTGGGCAAGCGGGAAGTGTTTAAGAATGTTGACTGCAGCGTTGATCCTAGTGTTACATTCACAAACCGCCTATTACCTGAAACCGGCACGGTTAGCGCCAGTGTTACAAAGGGCAGCACAGGCAGCAAAATCACCTCTGTTGAATTCTGGTTCCTCGGTCGGAAAATGTTTACAGATGACCGGGTTTATTTGGGGAAGGATACCTATGGGGCTAACGGCTGGACAGCACCCATATCTACAGCTGGTTTGCCGAGTGCGGATGATTACATTTTGTTCGCATTGGCTACGGATGCTGCTGGTAATAAGGGTGGGGGCGTCATGTTGAATGGGATTGTCGATAGGTCACAGCCCTGGGTGAAGATCAACCAGGTGCCTTCACCTGTCATGACGGATTCGGTTACCATTACCTGGACAGGGGGGGATGATTTGTCTGGATTGGATCATTATTCACTGGCTTTAAAGGTAAATGATGGTGATTACAAGGTGCTGGCTGATAATTTGCCTTCAAGCACGACATCGTATAGGTTGGATGTGGAACCTAATCAATTGATTGTGGTATCTGTGACCGCTTATGATAAGGCAGGGTATGAATTCACACAGAAGAGTGTCATGTTCTCCGATGGATATGTATGGCCTTATCAATACTTATTGTTCCCAGTTTATAATGGGAATTATTAGTTAGGTGTCAGATACCAGGTATTGGTTATTAGGTGTTAGTGTAAAAAGAGTGTTTGAATTCAAGAAAAATCAAAAGTCACGTAAGTCAATTCTGCGTGACTTTTCTTTTAAAGTATTTTAATTAATTTATTACCAGTTTTGAAAATCATAACAATAAATGAATAAATAATGAGCTTGCAAAATATTCTCAAAATTAGAAGAATTAATTATTTTTGTGAATATTTACCTGGGCAATATTTATCAGAAATGCTAATTTCCAAAAAACAAGTATGCCAGTATAATTCATGCGATCATGATAAAACATTGGGAAATATATGCCTGAAACGAATTTGCTCAGTGAGCGTGAAATTGAAATACTTCAGCTTGTCGCCACGGGATTGACCAATCGCGAGATTGCACAATCGCTGACGATAAGCCCGAATACGGTTAAAGTTCATCTGAGAAATATCTTTGATAAGATTGATGTATCCTCACGCACAGAAGCCACAATGTATGGCATTGAACACGGCATTGTTGATGTGCCTGGTTCAGA
Organism: Chloroflexota bacterium; assembly: GCA_034189405.1. Taxonomy (GTDB): domain Bacteria; phylum Chloroflexota; class Anaerolineae; order Anaerolineales; family Anaerolineaceae; genus Brevifilum. The sequence goes on along the minus strand of JAXHUT010000031.1, from coordinate 288 downwards.
AGGAAACTTAACCCAACCTGGTTCGTTGAACATGGTTCAAAGATCCCCCTGGGCATTGATGGGGATTGTATTAGCGCTTGTATTATTCGTGGCTGTAGGAGGTAATTTGCTATTTCCGACAGCTCCACCGACCCCGAATGCTTTACCTGCAGTACCCGATCGCTGGCAGGAGCTGGCGCTGACGTGGGTAGGGTCGGCCGCCAGCACGGTGGTGAATTGCTCGATGGCCTCTTCGTAGCGCTGTCGCTGGAGCAGTTTGCAGGCCCGTTCGTAGGGGTCCGTGGGTAG
>JAXHUT010000309.1:0-5273 GCA_034189405.1 Chloroflexota bacterium | reverse complement strand
CTATTCCCAGGCTAATTCACAAAATTTTGTTTAATCTCAGCGGGAAGGTGATGAATGTCAATTGCGGGATCATCGCAAAAAATGATGGCTCGTTCAAGGGCATTTTTTAATTCGCGAATATTTCCGGGCCACTGATAGGACATCAGTGCTTGCATTGCTCGAGGTGTTACATCCTGAATGTTTGTCCCCATTGACATATTGCTTTGTTTTAAGAGAAGCCCTACCAGTTCGGGAATGTCTTCTTTTCGTTTTCTTAATGGTGGAATATCAAGGTCGACCACCTTAAGTCGATAATAGAGATCTTCTCTAAATTCGCCCTTTTTTATCATTTCTTTGAGGTCTTGGTTTGAAGCTGCGATAATTTGTACGTCCACCCTGATCAGTGTTGTCCCGCCAACTCGGCGAAACGCGTGTTCTTCAATGGCACGCAAGAGTTTAGCTTGCATATCAAGCGGCATGGAGGATATTTCATCAAGAAAAAGAACGCCCCCGTCTGCGACTTCCATTAGTCCGTTTTTACGCTTATTGGATGCGCCTGTGAAGGCATTGGCTTCATGTCCAAATAATTCCGACTCAAGCAGCGTATTTGCAATTGCAGCACAGTTTATCGCAATAAATGGGTGCTGCTGCCTGGGGCCAACCTGGTGAATAAATGTTGCCATTATCTCTTTGCCTGTTCCCGATTCACCGGTGATAAGGATAGAAACAGAGGCTTCAGCTGCCCTTTGTGCAAGATTAATGATGGCTTTCATACGCGGGTGCTGCCCAACAACAAATTTTGATGTTAAGGATTGAGAGCTTCGGAAATGGTTTAATTCACGCCTCATTGCAACCAGTTCCTCAGCTCGTTGAATGGAATTCTTAAGGGTTTTCATCTCGATGGGCTTTGTGATGAAATCTAATGCACCTTTCTTCATCGCTTCAACGGCATAATCAATTTGACCGTGAGCTGTTATGATGATGAACTTGGGTTGTTCATCCATTTGTACGACTTCATCCAATAACGAAAGCCCATTTCCATCAGGCAATAACACATCAAGGACGCAAACATCAACTTTGCCTTTTTCCAAGTAACTTCGAGCTTCTTTTAAAGTTCCAGCTTCAAGAACTTCTTTACCGTCTTTTCTTAAGCTGTCTGTAATGGCTTCTCTAGCCGTGTCAACATCATCGACGACAAGTATCGTTGCACTCATTATTCAGCGAGGCCTTTCTTTTTTACAAGGAAAATTCTAAAAATTGTGCCGCCTGTGTAGCTATCCACTTCAATTTTACCTTTATGGGCATTAATAATCCTCTGGGTAATCGCTAAGCCCAAACCTGTACCATGATCAGAGCCTGTGACGAATGGTTTGAACAAGTGTGTTTTAATTTCATCAGGAATACCATGACCAGAATCCGTTAAGATCACCTGGTAAAATTTTCGATCTTCGTCATGCTCAGGCTCTGTGATGCGGATGCCAAGGGTTCCCCCCTCTTCGCTCATCGAATTAACTGAATTACTGATGATATTCGTAAAGACCTGCTCGAGTGCTCTCAAATCTCCTTCGACAATTGGATTGATAACTTCTGATTCATAATATGAGGATACATTTAAGCGCAGCAACCTCGGATGCCACCTGTCTAAAATACGGCGCAGCATGAAATCAAGGTCGACACCTGACATTTTATATTCCAGGGGTTTTGCGAAAGAAAGAACACTTTCCATCAAATAAAGCAATTTATTACATTCATCCCGCATATTATCAATCCATTTAAGGTTTTCATCGTCCTTCGGTAAATTGTCCTCAATAACCTGCAATGACAACATAATCGCATTGATCGGGTTGCGCACCTCGTGGGCAAATATTGCCGTGACTTCACCTAAAATGGCACGTTGTTCCAGCTGTTTTCTAGCAGCCTGGTTTTGTTCTTGTTGACTCAAATCTTTGATTAAAATAATGATTGAAAGCACCTGACCATTCTGCATCACAGGTGACATCATAATTTGGGCAGGGAACGATGTCCCATTTCGATGATGTAAGGTCAGATTTCCCCCAGTTAACGTTGGAATGCCTTGTTTGGCTGAAGTGAGTGCAGAGCCTAAAGACTCAGATCCAATCAATATAGAATCTATTGGCTGCCGTAATGCTTCAACATTTGCATAACCAAGGATTGTTTCGATGGCAGGGTTGATCTCAGCAATAGTCAGATCAGGTGCGAGGATCATAACCCCTTCGTCAAGATTTTCGATAATCTCATTTTGGATTTTGATGACTTGCCTGATCCTGTTTGATAAATTGCGTAAATTTTGAAGCGCAATCCGATCTTCCATTATGCCAGTTGTATATGCGGCTAATAATTCTGCCAGGGGAAGACTGATTTGAGGGGGATTATTATGTTTACCCCCGGCAATAAATAGACCAAATTTTGCGCCTTCTCTACCAAGCGGGACAGTGATCAGGGACTTAAATCCAGCGTTTGACGCGGTTTTTTGTAGATGTGTTATTGGCGTGTTTTCAGCTTTCCATTCAACCGCATCCTGATTGTTGACTAAATATTCACTTGATAAAACCCTCGGGAATTCTGAGGCTAGTTTTTCATCACTTGAATAATATTGTACGAATTGTGGTTTGGAGCCGCTGGCTTTGTAAATACTAACAAACTCAAGATCTAAAATGTTTGCCGATTCCTTAAGGATGTGGGACATTGTTTCATGGATGTTATTGCTGCTTTCTTTCTGGAAGAGAAATTTGAGCCTTTCAATTAATTTAATTTGTTCTTGGTGATGAGATTGGCTTGTTGTTGCTATGTCTTCGGGTTGAAGGGTTAAAAGCAGCAAATTTTGTTTGTGGGTAAGGGTAAATATCTTAACACGAACGGGCATCATCGGTTGCTTTTTATGCCTCAGCAAAGCTATTTGATCATGGCCAGATATTGGATCGGTGTCAGATATGTCAGGCAATAGTATTTCAATGGATTGACCAATAAAATCGTTCTCCCCAAGATTCGTCAAAAGAAACAGTGGGTTGTTCGCAGCTAATATTTGATTTTCGGTTTGGTTGTAAATAATGGCAGGGTCCTGAATTAAATCAATTAATGTCAGGATTGTTTGGATCCCTTCATTCCTTGAAAATTCAACATTAGCTAGGTTTTCGATTAGATTTTGGGTCACATTTTACTCAAGTGTTAGCAAACTTTTCAATTTGGCGAAGATGAGCTGGCAAAATTCCCTCCATTGCGCGATATTTTGCAACTGTACGGCGAGCAACCTGAATACCATGCCTTTCAAGGCTTTTTCGTACCTCCGTATCATTCATCGCGTGTTTTTCATTTTTGATGATGTTTCGCATAATTGCCCTGGCAGACAAACTGCGATCAAAAAATGTGGACATTGGGATAATCTTTCGATTTGGGAGCTGAACAGTCTTGTTTGCCACAGCTCTTGAAATTGTTGATTCATGAACATCAATTTTATCGGCTAGCTCCGCGCGGGTCAAAGGTTGAAGGTGGACATCCCCATGAATTATAAATGATTTTTGGATACGAACAATATTTTCCATAAGTTGACGCATGGTGTTGTTGCGCTGTTGAATGCATTTAATGAGCAACGATGCTTTATCGAGATCCTTTTTCCATTCTTCTTGTTTTTCTTCGGTTTGCTCTTTTAAGGCTTTTTTGAATAGAGGATTCAGACGGAGCGTGCCACGCGAAGGTGTGATGATTTCGATAACCAGGGGGTTGCCGGGTTTATTGTTGAGATAATAGATTAGAATATCAGGTTGATGGAAAACTTCCGGGGTATTGTCATTAGGTTGCCTGAAATTTCCCCAGTTTGCCCGAGCGGGGAAGGGATTAAGGTTATCGCTGACGTAGTGCGCGACGAGTTTTATTTTTTGAACGCTTGTACCAAGCTTTTTTGCCAATTTGCTGTACTGGCGTTTTTGTAATAATTCAAATTCTTCTGAAACTGCTCGACGGACATATTCTGGAATGTTTGAGGATTCGGACAGAAATTCTACTTGTGCCAACAAGGCTTCTTTAATATTTCTAGCAGAAACACCCAAAGGATCACATCGTTGAATTTTCTTTAAAACGGCTTCAACTTTACTGGGTGTTGTATGGTGAAATCGACAAATTTCTCGGACCTCAACGGCTAAGAAGCCGTCCTCGTCAAGGTTTGTCAGGATCATCGCAGCGATCTCACGTTCATCCACAGCCAATTCTGGCGCGACCTGGCGCAGGACATAGGTTGGTAAATTTAGGGAATTAGAAGAGAAAGGATCTTCGGGGGTATCGTCGTTGTAAGATGAGCCGGAGCCGCTGTAATTATAAAAGTCGTCTCTTGGGGAAACAAACACGATTGTTTCGTCCGGGTCGAGGGTTTTGGGCTGGCTGCAAATGGGGCATGGCCCTTGCGGCGGCAGCTTCCTTCCGCACATGGGACATCTTCGTTCATTAATTAATTCTAAGGCAGGATTTTTTGACAATTCAACATCAATTGTTTGCAATAATTCGGTTGATGTCATATAGAGCAATGTCATCGTCTGTGCGATATGCGCAGATGTCATCGGGCTCTGGACCTGGTTTTGACCTTGATGGTGATTCAGTCTCATAATCTTTGCTCCTGTCCTCATTATATATGGATAATGAAAATGTTGCAAGATGCGTGCCAGTAGTTTTCAGGCACAAGGTTATTGACTGAAGTTCGGGTGGTAAAATCCACTTATTCTAATTTGTGAGGGTTTGTTTATGGGATTAAGAATTGTTGGCGGCGGTTTGGCTGGATGTGAAGTAGCCTGGCAAGCAGCTGAACGGGGGATAGAGGTAGATTTATATGAAATGCGCCCGTAACAAATGACGGGGGCACACCGCACAGGAAATTTTGCAGAATTGGTCTGTTCCAATTCGCTGGGATCCAATTTACCCAATCTGGCATCAGGTCTATTGAAAGAAGAACTCACAAGACTTGGTTCATTGTTCATTGCTTGTGGGGATGCAAGTTCCTGACCAGCAAGCGGTGCCCTAGCAGTTGATCGTGAGGCATTTTCATCCCGAGTTCAAAAGAAAATCGAGGCTCATCCAAAAATAACACTTATACGGGAGGAAATTACAGCTATACCGGAGAGCCCTGCTATTCTGGCGTCTGGGCCGTTGACATCACCTATATTATCAACGGCTTTACAACAGTTTACTGAAAAGAGCTAATTATTTTTTTATGATGCAATCGCCCCAATTGTAAATTATGACTCAATCAGTTTGGAAATTGCTTATCGGGCAAATCGTTACAACCTTGG
>JAXHUT010000308.1:0-3741 GCA_034189405.1 Chloroflexota bacterium | reverse complement strand
TATTTAACCAATAGTCTGCCCTCTTCCATGCCAAAACGAGGGAAAAGTCCCCTCCTTTTAGGACAGCCTCGATTGAGCTAAGGGTATCAATAATCTTTATGGGGAAAAGTCTCCTGACCATGCAATGAAAAGTATGTCTTTTTAGGAGTGCGGACTTTAGTCCGCAAAATTATGGCATTTCAAATTTATTCGTTTAGAAGAATGATCATTAAAGATAAATACATCCAAGCGGGTTGAAACCCGCGCTCCGGCTGTTTAAATGTGTTTTAGATTGCAAAAGCGAGGGTTTAGGGGGAAAAGTCTCCTGACCATGCAATGAAAAGTATGTCTTTTTAGGAGTGCGGACTTTAGTCCGCAAAATTATGGCATTTCCAATTCGTTTGGTTTAATGGCCAGACACCTACCCCCTGCCCCCTCCCTGAAGGGAAGGGGTTTAAAGTCCCTTCCTTTTAGGGAAGGGATTTAGGGTTAGGTAAAAATAAGCTTCAGAATTAACGATAAATTGGCTTTAGGGATGAAATTACGCCATGATTCTGTTTCAATCTTTTGCCCTAATTGCCTGGTTGACTAATACCTGTTCCCCTCCCTGAAGGGAAGGGGTTTAAAGGGGCCGCCTCAAAAGGGAAATAGACAGCCCCTCTTTGATTTAGACACCTTAAACTGCTAAAGCATACTTTGATTTATTTGCTGCAATGTTTCTGGCGAAGGGCGCAATCTATCTGCAGACATCCGATTCAAGGGTTCGTCAGTCAAATCAAGATAGTCATATAAGGTGTGCTGATTAGGATCAATATATATTAAGCCTGTCAGCAGCCATCGATTTTTCTCAGCTTCTTCAAGCATTCTTAACGCTTGCCATTTATCCGTGGGGTCATAATCGTGCTCAAGCTTCTTTAAAACCACAAGAGAACCATCATGGAGTGTGACTTCTTTGATTTCCCCTTCATTGAACTCCTCCAAAATAATTGCCCTACGAGTGGGAACATAAGCGATATCATGCAAAGGAGCTTGATGCTGACGTCCCCATTGATAAGAATGCAAGGTATCCTCACGATTATTAAAGCTGACGCAGGGGCTGATGACATCCAATACGGATGTACCCCGATGGCTAAATGCCGCTTTGAGTAATTCGCGAAGCTGTTTTGGGTCTCCTGCAAATGAACGCGCGACAAAACTTGCATTACCGATTAATGCTTCCTTTGCAATGTCGATCGGAAGAAAAGGATTTTCACCCTGACGCTTCAACGCCAAACCCTTTTCAGCAGTCGCCGAAAATTGCCCTTTGGTTAATCCATAAACCCCGTTGTTTTCAACAATATAAACCATTGGCAAATTACGTCTGATAAGATGTTTGAATTGACCAAGACCAATGCTCGCTGTATCACCATCTCCCGAGATTCCCAGGACTTTCATGCCCGTGTTTGCAAAAGCAGCGCCTAGAGCCATCGAAGGCATCCGTCCATGAAGACCATTGAAACCAAAGGATTGACCCAGAAAATAAGTAGGACTCTTACTGGAACAGCCAATGCCGCTAAATTTCACAATCTCATGAGGATCGATATTCATTTCATAGCAAGCTGTGATAATTTGAGCGGAAATAGTGTTATGACCGCAACCAGGGCATAATGTGGACCGTTTACCGCGATAGTCCGTACGCGTCAATCCAATAGTGTTTGTATCTGTTCTTCTATCCGACATTTAAATTTCCTCCTTTTCGGAAACCGCCTGAATGATATAATTTGCTGTCATGGGCAATCCGTCTATATAGGCAAGAGAAATCAAGGGAGAAATTTCTTCACAGTAATCGGTGGTCAATATTTGTCGTAATTGACCGTCCTGATTCAGTTCTATAACGTAGTTTCTCTCATGGGATTTAATGAATTCAAGCACTTCTTTTGATGTGGGCAGCGCCCTAATTCGCATGTAGTCTGTGGCAATCCCCTTTGCAAGTAATTTATCCTGTGCTTCTAAGGTTGCTGGTTCTGTTGAACCGATGCCAATCAAACCGATCTTTGCACCTTCCTGTGTATGGATTACGGGTTTTGGTAATTGCTCTCTGGCGTTTTCAAATTTGAGCTTTATGCGATCTAAATTCTGCCGCCAGATATCAGGGTCTTCACTGTAGTTTCCAAATTCATCATGCCCGGTACCCCTCGCAAAATAAGCTGCTTTTTCATGGCTGTTTCCCATCACAGTTCTATATGGAATTCCATCACCGTCGACGTCACGGTATCTTCCCCATTCCGATTTGAAATTCTCCAAATCATCTTCCCATAGAACCTTACCGCGATCGATGGGTTTGTCCGGGTATTGAAATTCCTTCGTCATCCATAAATTCATGCCTAAATCAAGGTCGCTCAATACAATCACGGGGGTTTGAAATTGTTCTGAAATATCGAATGCCTTCCAGCCAAATTCAAAACATTCATTGACGGATGAGGGGATGATAACGATATGTCGGGTATCCCCATGACCCAAGTAAAAATCAAGAAGTAAATCACCCTGTCCCGTCCTTGTTGGCAAACCCGTGCTGGGACCTACACGCTGTACATTCCATAAGACTAGCGGGATTTCTGCAAAATATGCCAGCCCCATATATTCGGTCATTAAACTAACCCCTGGGCCGGATGTCGAAGTCATCGAACGGAGGCCCGCCCAGCCAGCACCGACCGTCATGCCAATTGAAGCAAGTTCGTCCTCCGCCTGGACAATGGCAAAATTATTTTTACCTGTGTCGGGGTCCTTTCGCAATTTTGGCGCAAAGTTGTTCAAGGATTCTGCCAGGCTTGTTGCTGGTGTAATTGGGTACCAACCGCAGAATTGAAAACCACCGTAAATAGCACCCAGAGCGCCAGCCATGTTTCCATCTGCCATGATGTAACCATCCAAGGGCGGCATCGTTTCAACGTGATAAACATCTTTCTTTATTAAGTTGTCTCTCGCCCATTCCGCAGCTAATTTTACAACGGCAAAGTTGGAATCAGCTATCGAAGTTTTTTGTTCGAATTGCGTTAACAATGATTTGTGTACGACCTCCAAATCGATACCCAACATCTGGCTAACAATGCCGACATAAACCATATTTTGCATATAGTCTTGCAAATTTCTTGGCACATCTGCTTCTTTAATAAGATCCTTTACGGGCATTGGGTAAACAATCACATCATCCAAATCGACAGTCATGTTAATATGATCAGCATAAAAAACGACACCCCCGGAAACATTATATTTAAGATCCTCTTCAAATGTCATCGGGTTCATCTGTACAATGATGTCATCATGTGCTACCCGAGCGAGATATCCGTCTTTAGAGACCCGAATAGAAAACCAGGTCGGCAATCCCTTGATGTTAGATGGAAATATGTTTTTCCCCGAGACTGGAATCCCCATGTGAAACAAGGATCTCAGTAACGTCGTGTTTGCCGTTGCACTTCCAGAGCCATTGACAGTACAAATCGTCATGCAAAAATCATTGACAATGGTCCCCTGTAAAGGGCCGTTTTTATGTGCCGATTCAATATCTTGTTCCATATAAGCTCCTTCCAAAAGCTTTATTCAAAACGAATCAGGGAATTTTTTTGATCCCGTTGAAATAATAAGTCCATATGAGCAATCAAAGCCTGATAACCTGAAAGAAAATCATCGTTTGTTATTGAATCCACCATTTGTTGATGATAAGCCCAAACACGTTCCAGGTATTTACGATCTTCGTAAATACTCAAGCCTACTGCTTCGTAAATA
>JAXHUT010000307.1:0-3221 GCA_034189405.1 Chloroflexota bacterium | reverse complement strand
CTCTGCTCTGGCGGGCAGCCCGTCTGGTCGTGGATACCGGCATCCATGCCAAAGGCTGGACTCGCCAGGAGGCGATCGATTATATGTTGGAAACGACGGGGTTGCCAGAACGAGATGTGGTCACCGAGGTGGAGCGGTATATCGTCATGCCGGGTCAGGCATGTGCGTATTATATTGGTTATCTCAAAGTGTTGGGATTACGCCAAAAGGCACAAGCGACCCTGGGAGAGGGGTTCCAGTTGAAGGAATTTCATGATGTGGTTATCAGCAACGGGGGACTGCCGCTCAATTTGCTTGAAAGGGTTGTTGATGCTTATATTGATCAAAAAGCTGGGTTAAAAACAAATTTAGCGTGAAATCAATCAATCCCTGTGGCTTTACGAGCAGCTGCCAGGTAAGGTTTGCCCATTGCTCTCGCTTTAGCTGCCCCTTCTAATAAGATCTTATCGAGATAGGTTTTGTCTTCAACCAAATCATTGAACTTGGCTCGAGCAACGCTAAAGTGGTCAAGAATTGAGTCGGCTAATTCCTTTTTAAGGGCCCCATAAGCAGCCCCACCATGCAGGTAAAGATCCCGAATTTCATCAAGGCGATCCGGACGGGTGAAGAATTTTAATAGGGCAAAAAGATTGTCCTCTTCCGGGTTTTTGGGGTCTTCCGGTCGCTTACTGTCGGTGACAATGCGCATAACCCGTTTGCGAAGCTGTTTTTCAGGTGCAAAGATCGGGATGGTGTTGTCATGGCTCTTGCTCATTTTTCGCCCGTCAATCCCTGGAACCCTCATGACTGACTCTTGAATCAATCCTTCCGGGACATTTAAAATCTCACCATAGGTGCGATTGAAAGCTTCGGCGATGTCACGTGTGATCTCGATGTGTTGTTTCTGATCCAAACCCACCGGTACAACATCCGAACCGTAAAGCAAGATGTCGGCAGCCATCAAGACCGGGTAATAAAACAAGCCGGCATTGATGCCCTCGTCAGGGTCGTGTCCTAATTCCTGGTTTTTATCGACGGCAGCCTTGTAGGCATGAGCACGGTTTAGTAATCCCTTGGAAGTGAAGCAGGACAAAATCCAGGTGAATTCGGGTATCTCTGGGATGTCGGATTGGCGGAAGAAAATGGCTTCATCAGGATCCAGTCCGAGGGCTAACCAGCTGGCAGCGACTTCATAAACAAGTTCTGTGAGTTCTTCCGGGTCATGCATTGTTGTCAGCGCGTGATAATCAGCGATAAAATACATCCCCTGGTAATTATCCATCAGATCCAGGGCTGGTCGATACATCCCCAGGTAATTGCCAATATGGGGTCTGCCCGTGGGTTTGATCCCGGTTAATGCGATTGGTTTCATCTCTCTTCCTTCCAATGATTTCAGCAAATTTTTCCTCTAAATTCCCAATTAAATAGGATTGTATTGAGAGAATTTTACCTAAAAGCACTTTGTTTAGCCAGTTATTTCACCATCTTGATCGATTTGTCAATTTTTTTTACAAGATTACCAAAAACGGATATGATTATAAGGCAAAAGATAATGTAATATGTAAAAGGATCACATTTGAAAAACGCAGATATTTTGAAAAAAATTAAATGTTTCTTGGTAGATATGGACGGCACAATTTTTATAGGGGACCGTCTTTTGCCCGGTGCAAAGGCATGGGTGGATCTGCTGGATGAAAAGGCGCTGGATTATTTTTTTCTCACCAATAATTCTTCTCGCTCCAGGCTTGAATACGTCCAAAAATTAAAGGGTTTAGGCTTGGTCGTGCCAGAAGAAAAGATCTTCACATCTGGCGAGGCAACAGCCATCTATCTGAAAAAATTTGTTTCTACTGCCAGGCTGTACGTGGTGGGGACGCCGGCATTGATCGCCGAATTTGAACGTCATGGATTTGCCATCACGGATGCTGACCCTGATGCGGTTGTACTGGGTTTTGATACCACCCTCACCTATGAAAAGCTGTGGAAGCTCTGTGATTTTGTCGTTGAAGGAAAGTCATACATCGCAACACACCCTGACATCAACTGCCCGACAGAAAATGGATTCAAACCCGATATCGGGGCAACCATCGAACTGGTTGCTGCCTCGACGGGACGACGGCCAGATGTGGTGGTTGGCAAGCCCAACGCCCCCATTGTCAATGCCCTGGCTGAGAAAACCGGGCTGCCCCTTGAAGCGCATTGCATGATCGGCGATCGATTGTATACGGATATCGCTTTAGGAAAATGGGGCATTACCACAGCCCTTGTGTTGAGCGGCGAAACGAAAACAGAAGACCTGGCTGGCTCACCTTTTGAACCCGATTTTATCGTTTCCGATATTGCGGAAATGGGGAATATCCTGCGAAGTGTGCTGGCATAAAGAAGTTATTCAAGGTTAAATTATGGAAGGAAACCCTCACCTGGACGATGAAAAAGAACTGACCCATTTATTTGCAACCCTTCAATGGGTTGCCTGGGAGTACCATCCGGTTGTGGGGTCAACTAATGATATCGCGCTTGGATGGGCGAAAAAGGATGCACCGGATTGGGGACTGGTCATTGCTGATCAGCAAACCGCTGGCAGGGGTAGGGGCGATCGCGGTTGGGTCACACGCCCGGGTTCAGCTTTGGCGATAAGCCTGGTGATGCGTCCCACACCCCGGGAGCGCCAGATGCTGCCGCGCTTTACAGCCCTGGCGACATTGGGATTGGTTGAGGTGCTGGGTGGCTTGGGCTTGCAGGCTGATATCAAGTGGCCCAATGATGTGCTGCTGGATGGTAAAAAAGTAGCGGGTGTTTTGGTTGAAACGGAGTGGCGAGGAGATGACCTTGCCGCCCTGGTGGTTGGCTTGGGTGTGAATGTCCTGCCCGAGAGCCTGCCATCAGCGGCTCAGCTGCGCTACCCGGCGATTTCGGTAGCCGAGATATTGGGCAAACCGGTTGACCGCTGGGCACTGCTGGTTGAGCTTGTCGGGGCGATGAAAGCCCTACGCCCTTCCTTGACCTCGAATGATTTTGTATTGGCATGGAACAAACACCTGGCTTTTCGCGATGAGGTGAAATCTATCGCTTTGCCTGGGGGAATTGTTGAAGATTATAAAATAATTGGTGTAACTCCAGAGGGGGCGCTAAAAGTCCGTGATTGTCTTGGGGGGCAGGTAGAAATTGTATCGGGTGAAATAATAATGTAGGATTCTTAACTTTAAAACACCCCCTCCCTGAAGGGAAGGGGTGTTTTAAAG
>JAXHUT010000306.1:0-3807 GCA_034189405.1 Chloroflexota bacterium | reverse complement strand
CTTATAATTCGGTTTATGTGGCTGCTTTATTGGCAGCCCTGCCGGATGTGGCGGTGGTTGTACGACCTACCCGGCTGATTTTTATGGGGCATCAATTATTTTATTTGGAATAAGGATTAGAGAATTAGGGAATAGGAATTAGGGATTAGTCAATCAGGAATTTTGTCAAAAGCAATTATGCCATCAAGAGAATATAGGTTCACTCTATTTAACCTCCCCTTCCTTCAGGGAGGGGGTTAAGGAGGTGGTAATACTGATTTTTCATCCCTGACGCATATTAATCATTGATTCTGAAATTCAATTAAGAAACCTCTCCTTTGTGTCAAAGGGAAAGGGCAGAGTGAGGGTTTCTGTCTTCTAAATCGGATGAATTTGCTATGCTTTGTTTTTGAGGCTGCACCCAAAAGTCGCCGTTTAGCTTTTGGGACAGTAAAAAGTGGGGGAAAGCCGATAAAAACAAGCATGTTTAAAAGCCTCTGTCCCAATTTTCTACATAAAAACACACCTAAAGCGGAGGATTGAAAAATGCCTTCCTGCTTTTGGGACAGCCTCACTCCTAAAATTTAATCTTTTTATTTCATAGTCAGGAGACTTTATTCAACATTCTATCAACTGTCAGCTGTCAGCTACCAGCCAAACCTACCCCCCTAACCCCCCGCAAGCAGGGGGAATTTTGATTAAGGAGATTGATACATCTCATAACAATTGAGGTTGTCTTAAAATTAAGGGTTTTAAACCCCTTCCCTTTAGGGAGGGGGCAGGGGGTAGGTCATCATTCGGTTTTTCAAAAATTAGGTATTAGCATATGGTGCTGGTCTTTCATCCATGACGCACATTGATGATTGATTTCTAAAAGTTTTTACCTAACCCTAAATCCCTTCCCTAAAAGGAAGGGACATTAATCCCCTTCCCTTTAGGGCGGGGGTAGGGGGTAGGTCGTATTCAGATATTGCAAGTGCTGGATGATATATTGCTGATTTTTCCCCTGACGCACATTATTCATTGATTTTTGGAACCTATTAAAAACCCTGGCAGGGAGAAGTGCAGCGATGAGGGTTCAACATACTATCCGCTATTAGCTATCAACGATCAGCTATAAACTATCCCCTAAGAGGCTGTCCTAAAAAGAAGGGACTTTTGTTTCGCCATCAGTTCAAATTCGGCCAGGGGTTGACTGGGCTGCCGCCCAGGCGCATTTCAAAGTGAAGGTGGGGTCCGGTTGAATTCCCGGTGCTGCCCATTGAGGCGATTAGCTGCCCTTTTTGTACGCTCGCCCCACAGGGTAACAGCGTGCCTTCCATCAGGTGGGCATAAAAGGTTTGCCAGCCGCTATCATGGTCCACGACAATCAGATAGCCATAACCGCGGTCAGACCAACCCGAATAGACAATGACACCGGTATCAGCAGCGTAAATTGGGCTGCCAAAATCACCATCAAAATCAAGGCCGTTGTGAACCGGAGGGTTCCAATCATAACCAGAAAGCCAGGTCGCTGTGGTAGGGTAGACGAAGGTGCCTGTGCCGACGTCGCCGTAAATAATGCCGCTGCATGCACCAGGGCCGAGGTATTTCGCGCCAGATGCCGGGTTGTCCCGTGCGATAATCCACGAAACGGTGGAAAGAGTTCCACCTGGAACAACCAGCATCGTGCCGGGTTCAATGTTGGGGCTTCTATAATCACCAACGGTCTCTGGATCAAGATTGTTTAAGGGATAGTTGACGATAACATCCGGGTCAACATTTAAACCCTTAGCAACACCGTTTAATCCATCACCTTCCACCCAACGATAGTAAACACCATCTTCAGGGAGGATATTTAAAGTGACACCAATACCCAATCCATCAGGTGTATCCCCGAGAATATAGCGGTTTGCCCACAAGACCGATTCTGGTTTCAATCCAAATTTGTCAGCAATACTGAAGATTGAGTCGCCTTGCTGGACGTCATAAGTAATAACTTCGTTGCGCTGCTCAACTTCAGGTTGGTGGGTTGTATTCATGTTGGGTAGACGGACAACCCCATCTTGCATGCCTACGGTTGAAAAACTCGGCGTTGAAAGATTGCTCGGCACTTGCGCCGCTGATATTCTGGTTGTTGCTGTTGGTAGGGGTGATGCTGCTGTGCTGTTGACGATCAGTGAGCCCGCGCCCCATGCAATCAACACGATCACCAGAAAGGTTAAAATGTAAATACCCCCCCTTATTAATCGTGGATTGTTGAAAATACCTGCTTTAGGTTCGTCCTCAATTATTTCCGAATCAGAATCAAGCACCTGACCTTCAATATCTTCAAGATTGATGGGTTCCTCTTCCGGGTTATCTTTGATTAATTTTTCTTCTTTCGTCATTTTTGCTCCAAAGGCATCATAACCATTAAAAGCATTAAAGTCAAGCAGGGGGTTCTCTTTTTATGTATATCATAAAACGAATTTGAATATATTGTCAAATAAATTCCTGCCAGTAGCGCTGTGTCAAATAAGGATATAAACGCTTCAGGGGCGGTTCTCCATTATGAATTTGGAACAGCAGGGGGATTTGCAAAATATTCATCAAACAGCGGTGTTAGATCCGCATGTGTGTGCTGTGAGAGCAATGAGAAGAAATCTTCACTGGTGGCAATCTGATACCGGTACGTCAGAGCGTAAGTTCTGATGAAATCAAAAAAAGCTTGATCGCCGATGGTGTCGCGCAAATCTTGCATAAAATGGGCGCCGTTAAGATAAACACTGTTGCGATAAGCTTGATAGCCCGCTTCAAGATATATTGTATTATCGACATAGCCTGAGGGTTGATACCAATCGACCCGGTTCGCCCACCACCAGGAAACAAGTTCGGGATGGTAGTGTTCATAAAAAAGCGCTTCTGAATAGGTGGCGATTGACTCGTCCAACCAGGGTTCCATGGCTTGATTGTTGCCGACCAGGCTGTAAAACCATTGATGCGAAACCTCGTGCGGGGTGATCATGGTTAGATTTGTCTCGGGTGTGCCATTGTAAAACATAAAAATGCGACGACTGACAAAGATCAACCCGTCAAACTCCATATTATGTTCAAAGCCCGCTTCAACGATGCTGACCAAATCGCGCATGACCGGACCATAATATTCGGTAAATAATTTAATGGCATCAACAGCAAGATCTGCCGCTGCTTCGCCTGCTGCTGCCTCTTCCGGATAGGTATAACTGAGGACTTTTATCCCTGAAACTTCTCGTTCGGCAACGACATAAACATCACTGATCGAAAGTACAAATGTTCGTCCCAATTTCATTTGATAATGGAGCACACCATCCTCTTCCTGCGGGAGTACCCCGGCAGCCACCTTCATGTTTTCACGGCGATCCGTGAATTCTAGATTGACATTGAAGTCCGCATTTTCAAAAAAGAGGTGTTCGCCAACAAATTGACCGTTGTCCCATGATATTTCATAAAAATCCCAGATATCTTCCTTGCGGGGTGGGATCATCGGGAACCAGTAGGACAGGTTGAGCTGGTGGTTTGTTTGCCCAAAGGTGCCGGCGCGATTGGGCATATACAGTTCAAAATTATGGATGAATTCGATTTGTTCCCCGGGCAACAGGGGCGTATCCAATGGGATTATCATGCGGTGGCCATCCCAGCGGAAGTTAGAAACGGGTGTACCATTACCCAATTCAATAGATTTTACATAGATGGCATTTTGAAAAATGGTCGGATAAATGATGAAGATCATCTCGTTGATGGGGAATTGTGTTTTGTTGGTATACAGGGAGCGGCTTCTGGCAGTGATAAACCGATTATAATAATTGATAGTCAGTTCAATATCATAAA
>JAXHUT010000305.1:0-3524 GCA_034189405.1 Chloroflexota bacterium | reverse complement strand
CAGGGTCAGCGCACGGTCAGGCGCAGGTATCGACGAATTGGTGCTTGCCATACAAGGGGTGCTAGAACAACACCCGCATCGTCCTGATCTCGGTCGTCCACGCTTGCCGGTAGATCGAGTCTTTACATTACCCGGTTTTGGTACAATCGTAACAGGCACATTGATGGATGGACAATTAACCGTCGGTGACCCGGTAGAAGTTTTACCGTCGGGAATTGAGGGCAGGGTTCGCGGCCTTCAAACCCACAAACAGGCTGAGGAAAAAGCCCTGCCAGGCAGCCGAACAGCCGTTAACATTACCGGTGTCAGCCGTGATCAGATCGAACGTGGGAACACCCTTGTTCATCCTGGCACATTCAAGCCTACAAAAATGATCGATGTCTGGTGTACTCTTCTTCCCGATGTCAAAGAATCTCTGAAGCATAACATGGAAGTCAAATTATTCATCGGTGCAGCAGAGGTTATGGCAAGGGTGCGCCTGCTCGGTTTTGACAAATTAGCGCCTGGTAAAGATGCTTTTCTGCAATTGATGCTGAAAAATCCAATAATTGCCCTGCGCCAGGATCGTTTTATAATTCGCAGACCTTCCCCGCCTGCGACCATCGGCGGGGGTCAAGTTGTGGATCCGCATCCGGCAAAGCGCCACAAACGATATAACCAAACCCGTTTGGAGGAGTTGGCGCACCTTCTTGTAGGAACCCCGGAGGACATCTTGCTGCAAACCGCCCAAAAGCTCGGCGTATCTTCACTCAATGAGATTTTCAAAGCTTCCGGTCTTGAAAATGAACAGGCAAAAAAGGCTGGTGACAGCTTGATAAGCCAGGGAATGCTCGTTGCGCTCAATAACAGACAGCTTTTTATGCCGGTGGATCGGGTCAATCTCCTCAAAAAACGATTGTCTGAAACATTAGAAATTTTTCATAAACAAAACCCCCTGAAAACCGGGATGCCTCGTGAACAATTAAAGTCTCAACTTGGCGTTGACTCAAAGGTGTTTAACGCCCTTATTGGACAAATGCATGAAGACGCAATCCTTGAAGAAATCGGTGCAAAGCTGCGCATGGTCGGACAACAGGTTCGATTTTCTGAGAAACAACAGGTAAAAATTGCGACCCTCCTCAACAAATTTCGCGTGGAACCCTACACACCCCCCTCCGTCAAACAAAGCAACGAGATAGCAGGTGAGGAACTTGTAACCGCTCTGGTTGAAACGGGTCAACTCATGAAGTTGGGTGAAGATGTTCTGCTTCAGCCGGCAATTTATAATGAAATGAAAGACGCTGTTATTTCACATATTCAAGATCATGGGGGCATAACGCTTTCAGAACTTCGTGACAAATTTAACACCAGCCGAAAATATGCGCTGGCGGTTTTGGAACAACTGGACCAAAGCGGCGTCACCATTCGACAGGGGGATATCAGGAAATTAAAAAGGTAAAAATAAGCATAAAATTCAACCCTTCTCACCAGATTATTCAAAATATTAGAACCCAATATCCGAGTTCATGTTATCATTATCAAGCAGATAAGAATTGTTAAACTTTTTAATACTCACCAAAAAAGGAGCGTAAATTTTATGAAATGGAAAATCTTACTCACCGACGGCCTTGCTACCATTTCCGATGAAAAATTGCTTAACAAGGTAGAACTGGATGACAAAAAAGGGATCTCAGCCGAGGAACTGATAAGCGTCATTGCCGATTACGATGCGGTTATTGTACGCGGCCGGACCAAAATCACCGAGGATGTCCTTTCAGCAGCTGATAATTTGAAAGTGGTTGGGAGGATGGGGGTGGGCGTTGACAATATTGACCTTAAAGCGGCTCAAGACCATAACGTAACAGTTGTTAATGCACCCGTCGCTACAACGGTCTCCGTCGCAGAAATGACAATTGGATTGATGCTGAGTTTGATCCGCCATATTCCTAAGGCAAACGAAGGGATGAAAGCAGGAAATTGGCTGAAGAAAGAGCTGAGAGGTACAGAACTTTATCAGAAAACGCTGGGTGTGATCGGTTTTGGGAATATTGGAAAAGAAGTTGGCAAACGCGCTATGGCTTTTGGTATGAAAGTTATCGGCTGCGTCAATGTACGACCGCCCGAGGTAATAAAATCCGCAGGTGCAGTCCCCGTTAGTATTGAGGAGCTGATTAAAGAGGCAGATATCATCACCATGCACATCCCGCACAACGAAGCAACCCATTACTTGCTTAACGAAGAAGCCTTCAACGAGATGAAAGATGGTGTGCGGATCATATGCGCTGCCCGTGGCGGCGTCATTGACGAAAGCGCCTTGTTGACCGCCCTTGAAAGCGGTAAAGTCGCTGGCGCAGCCCTGGATGTTTTCGAGAAAGAACCTCCTGGGGATGACCCGCTTGTTATGCATCCGAATGTCATCTGTACGCCGCATCTTGGGGCACAGACAGAAGAAGCGCAACTGCGAGCCGGACAAGATATCCTCTCTGAAGTTGTCGCAGCCCTTGAAGAAGAACCACTTCGGTGGAAGGTTGCATGACCCCTAATTAATAAGCTAAACCTGATCGAAAGATACTATCCAAGGAGCCCTATGTCTGAAGAAAATGAACTTTCACCAAATATGAAACAATTGATCGAGATATCAGCTGAGATTGAGGATCTCAGTCATGTCAGCGCCTTGTTGGGCTGGGACCAGCAAACCAATATGCCCCCAGGGGGCGCTGAGGAACGTGGTATGCAATTGGCTGCCATTGGGCGGATCATCCACGAAAAACTTACATCGCTTGATGGCGACAAGTTTTTCGCAGATCTTATTGAGGAGGTCGGGGATCTAAATGCTGAAACAGATCAAGCGCGCGCCGTCAAAGTCGCGAAACGTCAATATGAAAAGCAAACCAAGGTGCCCTTGCCTTTGCTGATGGAAACCATCCAAACAACCACCATGGCGCATGAAGCCTGGAGTGAAGCGAAGACAAAGTCGGATTTTTCGATTTTTCAGCCCTATCTTGAAAAAATCGTTGATCTCAGAAAACAATACGCGGCGTTGTTTGAACCCTATGACCATATCTACGACCCTTTACTGGATGATTTTGAGCCGGGAATGAAAACGGCTGAGGTTAAGGAAATTTTCAACAAGCTTCGTCCCCAACAAGTTGAACTTTTGCAAGCCATTTCGGAAAAAGAGCCCCCTGATAATTCCTTCCTCAAACAGCATTATGACGAAGAACGCCAGGAGATTATCGGTCGGTATGTCATCACCCGGTTTGGATATGATTGGGATCGCGGCCGCCTGGATCTGGCAGCACATCCTTTCACAACACAATTCGGGCAAGGCGATGTACGCATCACCACACGTTATCTACAAGATGACGCGGGCTCAGCGCTGTTCAGCACCATGCATGAATCCGGGCACGCCATGTATCAACAGGGAATTCCGAGGAAATATCGCCGACATCCCCTGAGCGGCGCAGCTTCCCTAGCGATCCACGAATCACAATCACGGCTGTGGGAAAACCTTGTCGGACGCAGCAAAGAATTCTGGTACTTCC
>JAXHUT010000304.1:0-4427 GCA_034189405.1 Chloroflexota bacterium | reverse complement strand
CCCCGGCCAGCAGGCCATAGTAATAACGCCCGGTCAACTGGTTGACCACCAGCATCAATAATCCAAACGCGAATAACCCCAACACCAGCAGGGCCAGCTCCTGAGAGAGGAAAACGAAGGGCGGCGCCAATGGCTCAGTAGTGTAGTAGTTCATCGGCAAATTGACGGTTTCAGGCCTAAGCGTGGCCTGTTGGGAATAACCCGCTTCCCAGGGCAGCGCCAGGCTGGCAAAGCCCGCCAGCAAGCCAGCAGAACCCAGCACAAAGACCAGCGTGAGAATGAACAAAGTGAGTACTTTACCTGCCCACCAGGCCGTGCGGGATTTGAGCCGGAACAGCATCAACTGGCCCAGGTCCGTTTCCGGCAGCAGGTCGCTCACCAGATAGAGGAACAGCAGTCCAAATACAAAGTAGACGTTGAACCTGTTGCCAAAGGTGACCAGGAGCAAATCCCAGGCATTGACCGTCTGCATCTCCGGAATCACCCCCCCGCTTCGGGTCAGGTAGTTGATCCCACGGTAGGCAAGGAACATCACCAGGGGAATGGGTAAGAGCCAACGCTTGCGCAGTAACTGCCAGCGCAATTGATATCCAACAAACGAAAGAAAAGGCATTTTGAACCTCATTGAGCTATAAGACCAGACGTCCTTTGCGTGCCAGGACCAGGAAAACGACAACCGATACGGCAAACACCACGCCAAACTGGGCCAACTGGGTCCCCAGGGTATAAGCTGTTGAAAATGGCATTAAGCCGTTGAGTGGATTGAGCGCATTCGTGATATGTAAAGAACGCCCTTCCAAAAAGTTTAACACCTGGACAAGGACCAACGGCCCCGCCAGAACAACATAGCGGTTATGGATGAGTGGGGAAATGGCCAGCCCCAACACAGCATAGACTGCGCCAAAACCAAAGGCCGACGTCAACAGATAGAGCAGATAAAAGATGGGGTTGGTCGTGTATAAACCTCCAAGTGGACCATATGGCGCTGATGGTTTAGCCGCATAACCAGAAAAATAGGCCCTCGATTCCCAATCCGTGCCGCCCACCAATCCGGCCAAAAAGATCACCAGCACAGCCAAAACCAGGCTGAGCCCGCCCGCCAGCGCAACGGCGATGATCTTCGCCGCCTTATAGTTACGGTAGGGCACGCGCTGAACAATCTGCCGCAGAAAGCCCTGGTTGAGGTCATCCAAAAAGGAATCTGCAAACGGCAGGGTCGCCAGGAGGGCGGCCAAAAATCCAAATTCGCCATACTCCAAATTGAGTATCAGCCGGTTCACCGGCTGGCCCGGCTGGCCCTCGAAAAGGATTGGCGACCGGTAAGCGCCGATGCCAAAGATGGCCAGCGCCAGGACGACGACGATCAAAAAGCGCGGGTTGCGGAAAGCGCGGTTGAGTTCTTCTTTTAAAATCCCTTTCATGAATGGTTCTCCTTGTTGCTACTGTTTCCAGATTTCCGCTGGAGGTAGTCCTGGAACGCTGCCTTCATTTCTTCGGCTGAGTAACCTAGGCGGTGCATCTCGGTGAAGAAATCCTCCAACAAGTTATCTCGCAGGGTGTGGTGCAAGCCGTCCAAGATTGTGCGGTCCGTGGTGACAAAAGTTCCCTCGCCCCGCCGGGTTTCCACGATGCCCTGCTGTCCTAATTCCTTATAAACCCGGGCGATCGTATTGTGATTGACATTGAATTGCAGTCCAGCGTCTACCAGGGAGGGTAGTTTATCGCCAAGCCGATAGTCGCCGCGCAGGATCTGTGCGCAAATCCGCTGCATAATCTGAAGGTAGATCGGTTGGTTGGGATCAAATTCAACTGCCATTAGGCGCCACCGAAAAATCCTCAACCTGGATATCGGGAATCACTTCCAACTTTCCATCCCTCAATAAAAAAGCCTTATCGCACAGCAGTTTGATCTCGCCCTGGCTGTGGCTGGTGATCAGGATCGTTTTACCCTGCTTGCGCAGTTCGATCAGATAGTCATAGATCTCACGCTGCCCATCGAAATCCAACCCCGCCGTCGGCTCATCCAGGATCAGCAGGCTTGGGTCCTCCATAATAGCCTGAGCCAGGCCCAGGCGCTGGCGCATGCCGACCGAATAGGTTTTGAACGGTTTGCGGTCCTCCGGGTCCAGCCCCACAAAGCGCAGCGTCTCATCAATCTTCTCCGGCGTAGCCTTGCCGCTGATCTTGGCCAGCAGGAGCAGATTACGTCGGCCGCTCTCGTTCAGCAAAAAGCCCGGATGGTCAATCAAAGCGCCGGTGTCGGATGGGAATTCCACATCAGCACCGATGCGCTGACCGAAGATCGTCACCCCCCCGCTGGTAGGGAACATCAGGCCGGTCAGTATGCGCAAAAACACGCTCTTACCGGAGCCATTCTTCCCACAAATGGCGTAGATCTGTCCAGCGGGCAATTGAAAATCCAGCCCGGACAGGACTCGTTTATCGCCAAAGCGTTTGTGAATGTCTTTCGCATTGATAATCAAATGGTTGTCTGTCATAAATCAATTCCTTTATGCTGGTAAATAGGTTGATTTTATCCTCTTCAAACACCGGAACATGTCAATCTGCGCCTTTGGCATTGGCTGTTTCAACACCACTATCCAGTGATGCGCCACCCCTGCATTGGCAGCGACCGCTCAGTCCGTCGTGTCCATTATTTGGCCATCCTTATAATAGTAAACCATGGGCGCTTGGCAATTATCGACATGATTCACAATCTGCGTTTTCCTGGTAGATAAAGCGCTGACGGTTATGACTCGTGCCAGAATGAAATCATTATTATCATCTGAAAGTAGCAAGTTCAGTACACTACCATTATAGTACGCTATAATTATATATACACATCTTGTTTTGTCAAGAGGTTCTTCAAAACCACCAGAAACTTCAGCTAGAAAACAACACCGCAGCTGTGGTATCAACTCTCAAACCATGGCGATCATTGTTTTGTCCAGTGGTTATTCATCTCTGAAAATGACACATCTCTGAAAATGATTGACAAAACAAAGGTTCCGTGTATTATTATAGTATACTATGATACTGGTACACTGAACAGTTCGACAATACTGAGGACATCATAAAACCAACCTGGGAGCAGAGTAATTTTCAATGAGACATGTGAATCGACCAATGATTTTTTTATTGGCTATCGGAATGATCTTATCTGCTTGTAATTCGCAGCCAGGCAATCCATCCAGCACGCAGACCGCAATATTAACTTTGGGGCTGACACGGGTGGAAACTTATCCCGAGCCAACGCCTTCGGTTCCCACAATCTTATCTGCTACCTCGACATCGAGTTCAGATGAGATCAACGCAACAGAACCAGCCGTCCTGGAGATCCCATACACGGAGGCGCATCCTCTGACCGACGCGGATGAGATCCAGGAAATATTGGACCGTTTGCAGGAGAGGGAAGTCTCCTGGTTCTCCCGACCGGGTTGGTACCGGTTCACGACAGATTACCCGTTGGGTGGCGATTACACGAAAATGCGATATGCTCTGACACATGTCATCAACGAAAATCGGGATTGCCGGGAACAATTTTCTTATTATGAAAAAGATGGGGTAATATTGCCTTACTCAATCCGCCTGGACGATGGTTCGTTTGGCCTACTCCACCACACGACTGATGGGGAGTTTCAAGTAGTAAATGCACTTCCGTCAGGGGAGGCTTCCCCTTGTGATCTGGGAAACGGATATAGCCTTGCCCTTGGAACAACAGATGGTAATTTTTTCCTTCATGATGAAGCTGCCCAATTTAGAAAATCCAGCAACGCCATAGTTGAAGGAATACAAACAAATTTCCGGGTATGGGTGGAAGAATATGACACCAAACAGACGCTGGTCCTTGTCTATGATGTTACTATAGAATATCCGTCGTTAAGAGGAAGCGTTTTGGACCCAACTACTGGTATATTTTCGACAATTGTACGCAGTATACGTTTCCACTACATTGAACTGGAGACAGGGTTGCAGGTCCGATTTGATGAAGCGTTCTACCTGGAAAGCGGCAAACTGGTAGATGCGGATGGCGTCGGTTTGCTCTATAGCTATGAATATTTAGAAACCATACCTGAGTTGATCAAAGAGTCGTATGAGGATGTCGCCGTGGAATTAAGAGCCTTACTTGATCAGGCCAAGAATAATAATCCATAAATCCTACAGAAGATGATTGGCTTAGTGCCTGATACCTTGTGCAAAAGTTTGATTTAGCGTCTTATTTGCTCTTGTTCGAGGTTCTTGAATAGCCAATCTCGATCATGGTGCTGTTTATGAAAATAAAACCTTTACTTTTGACGATCCTCTTGGTTGTCCTCCTCTCTGCTTGCGGCGGCACAACGCCCCAACCCTCTGCTTCAGCCACACCGAGGGTCGAAATCACCACCCTTCGGACTGCTCTGCCAACTATGAGCGGCACATCTGAGCCA
>JAXHUT010000303.1:0-3505 GCA_034189405.1 Chloroflexota bacterium | reverse complement strand
AAAAGATGCGATAATCATACCTACCCCCTGCCCCCTCCTTGAAGGGAAGAGGTGAAAAAGTCCCTTCCTTTTAGGGAAGGGATTTAGGGTTAGGTAAGAAATAGATTGAACGTGAGAAGTAAGTGCAGCTTGCGAGGTTGAAAGTTATATTGAGCGATTGTTGTAGCCACACAACACTATTCAAATACGTTTTGTCATTTGAAATATCCAATAATCACACCTACCCCCCTGCCCCCTCCCTGAAGTGAAGGGGAGAAAAGCCCATTACTTTTAGGGAAGGGGGAAAATATTTATGTATCAGATAGGATTAACTTCGTTCTGCAAACAAGATATTCCGTGTTTTTAAACCCCATTTCGTCCAGAACTTCGTCCGGGCGGCCTGTTGCACCTTCTTCTGCTTTTAATTTCATCTGAAACCCAGGTTCACCATTGTGAGGATCAATCACATCTATTTCGATTAACAGGGGACGCAGGTCGTAAACTTTCTTGCGGCGTTTGCGGATGATCGAGTCCTGTGCCAGTAGGCTATCTACCTTTTCAGAAAGCTCTTCAGGGTCCTGCGGATCAAAAAAGTTCACCCTGAACTCGCTGGCGGACATCTGAACTTGCAGTGCATCCTCCCTTAGATCCACTTGATACGTTTCTTTTATTTCCAAACCGGGTGGCGCATTTTTACTCAAACTGGCATTAATCTCGTTTATTGGCAAGGGTTCATTCATCCAAAAATCAAGAAGTTCCGCGTCGCTGACAAAGCCCAGGGGCAGTGCGGATGCCAGGTTCAGTCTGGCACGGGGGTGAAAACCCTGGGAATAACGAACGGGTAGATTACTTCGGCGTAAGAGTCGTTCCCATAAGCGCTGCATATCCAGATGCCCTGTAAAGCGCAGGCTTTCTTCCTTGGTATATAAAACACGAATGCGTGTGATGTCTTCTTGTGGGTTCATGTCAGGGGCACTTCCAACCGCCGTTGGGGTGAGCTAACCGTAATTGATTGAAGCTTGTCAGGATCCCGCAGCCATAGCATTGCTGGCGGCAATCAGGGCGGGTTTCCCCTTTTTTACTCCATTCATAATCCTGTTTGAGGAAGTTTTTCTTGACACCAGCGTTGATGTGGTCCCAGGGTAAGATTTCGTCAAGGTCACGAGTTCTTTTGCCATAAAATTCAGGGTCGAGGTTGCAGTCCTTAAAAGCTTTTTGCCAGTTTTCAATGTTAAAATGCTCGCGCCAGGCGTCGAACCGTGCCCCATTCTGCCAGGCATGGAGGATCACATTGGCGATCCGACGATCTCCCCGCGACAACCAGGCTTCCAGCTGCGACGCCAGGGGATCGTTCCAGGTCATCTTGACCTTGCTGCCGTGTAAACGATCGTGCAGCAGGGAGATTTTCTCATGGATGCTGTCAGGGTCATCAAAAGCTACCCATTGAAAAGGCGTATGGGGTTTAGGGATGAAGGTGCTGACCCCCATGTGAATGCGTGCCCGCCCCCCGACAATCCTGCGCCCGATTTGCAATGTCTCTTTGGCAAGCTCAGCGATGGCAGCCACATCCTCGAGGGTCTCCTGGGGATGCCCGATCATAAAATATAATTTGATGGTGTTCCAACCATGTTCAAAGATGGCACGAACGGTGTCTAAAAATTCAGCATCGCTGATCGGCTTGTTGATGATATTTCGCATGCGCTCTGTGCCGGCTTCTGGTGCCAGGGTAAACCCACCACCAGGCGAGAGGTCTTGGAGCGCGTCCATGATCTCACCGGAAAAGGATTCGATTCGCAAGGATGGCAGGGTGATATTGACTTGTTGTTCTCTCAGCAGCTCACCCAACCCATTAATTAACGGAATGATGTGCGAATAATCTGAGGAGGAAAGCGACAGCAGGCTGACTTCTTCGTAGCCGGTTTGCCTGATACCTTCACGCAGTGTTGCAAGGATTTCATCGACCGGTCTTTCCCGAATAGGGCGGTTGACCATGCCGGCGTGGCAAAAGCGGCAGCCGCGAGTACATCCGCGCATGATCTCAACACTGACCCGTTCCTGAACGACTTCCACGTTGGGAACCAGGAAATGGGTTAGGGGTGGGGGTAATTCTGCCATGATGCGTTTATCAATCATGATAGATGCACTGGGATGTGTCGGTTGGATGCTGGCAATGCGACCATCATCTTGATAATTAACTTCGTATAGGTATGGAATATAGACGCCTGGGATCTCAGCAAGGCGGATCAGCAGGTCTTCCCGAGAACCGCCCTGGTCTTCCCAGGATTGGTAAGCGTTGACCACATCCAACACAGCGTCTTCACCCTCACCGAGTACGAATGCGTCCACAAAGGGGGTGACAGGTTCGGGGTTATAAACAGCCTGTCCGCCGGCAATCACCAGGGGCATCTCGCGTGTGCGGTCCTTACTAAAGATGGGAATATTTGAGAGGTCAAGCATATTGAGGAAATTGGTATAAACCGTTTCGTAGGGCAGACTGACGCCTACAATTTCAAAGTTGGATAAGGCGCGTTTGTTTTCAAGGCTGAACAAGGGGATACCCGCTTCACGCATAGCAGCTTCCATGTCGACCCAGGGGGCAAAAGCGCGTTCGGCAGCTACATCATCACGTTGGTTGAGAATGTCATACAACAGGGCAACACCTAAATTTGATTGTCCAAGGTCGTAGATATCGGGAAAGACCAGGGCAAAATGAGACCGGACTGAGTTCCAGGGTTTTAGGGTTTGATTGAGTTCACCACCCACATAGCGGCCGGGCTTGACCACAGTCGCTAGGATCCGTTCGATTCGCCGCTGGAGGCTTTCTTGTGTGGAGTGTGAAACGCTCATAAAAGGCCTTTATAGGTGCCGCCGTCCACACTCAGCATGGTCCCGGTAATATAAGAGGCAGCGGGTGAAAGCAAAAATGCAGCAGCTTTGCCAAACTCTTCAGATGTTGCCATGCGGCCCAAAGGACTTTGCTCATTCTGTGCCTCGATTTCATCATTGAGGTTGGTGCCCTTACGTTGGGCACGGTCTGCCAGTAAATTTTCCACCCGCTCAGTAGCCGTCCAAGAAGGTAGGATTGAGTTAAAGCGGATACCCTCGTTACCCAACTCAAGTGCGAGGGTTTTGGTTAGTCCTACCGTTGCAGCCCGGATGCTGTTGGATAGAACCAGGTTCGGAATAGGCTGCTTGACCGAAATGGATGTAACTGTCAGCACAGCGGGGGATTCTGACTTGCGCAAGAAAGGCAGTGCTGCTCGGATCAGGCGCACGTGACTCATGAAGGACAGATCAATGGCAGCCTGCCAATCCTCATCAGAGAAGGATTCAAAGCCCCCAGGAGGCGGCCCCCCGGCATTGGTGAACAGTAAATCCAGCTTGCCCAACGCAGTGAATGCAGAACCGACCAAATTCGCCGGCGTTTCCGGGTCGGTAAGATCACCGGGCAGCGAGATCACCCGTGTGCCATATTTTGCCAATTTATCCCCAGCTTTTGATAATTGCTTTTCATTTCGGCTGTTGA
>JAXHUT010000302.1:0-2372 GCA_034189405.1 Chloroflexota bacterium | reverse complement strand
CAGAATAAAGCCTGTAGCCAATGCCAGTCGAAAGCCCCTCACCTTCGAAATATTGGGCTTGGTCCATACAAGCACGACCAGGCTTAATAAGGCAGTAATGGCAAGCATCTCAGGATTGTTTAGGATAAAAGCAAAAAGCGTACCAACTAACAGCCAGGCAAATTTCGTTAATGGATAGAGGCGGTGTAAAAAACTATGCCCAGGGAAATAGGATAGTTTATGCATAAACCTTGCTCACCTTCTGCTTAGGGACGAAAGCATCAAACCCGGTTCTTCTTAATCCTTCAAATGCAGATTCAACAGGCTGATCAAATATAATTTTTCCTTCATCCAGGAAGATCAAGCGGCTGCAAAATTCTTTGGTAAGGTCAGGATGATGGTTTACTAAAATGACGGAATTCCCGAGCTGCGTATAGCTATTTAGAAAAATCATCCAGATTATTGCATTTGTGTTGTCTTGACCAATTAATAACTCATCAACGATCAACAACTTCGGATTGTGTAGCATTGCAGCAACCAGATTCAGGCGTCGTTTTTCTCCATAACTGAGACGTTGTGGGTGATCGTCCATTCGATCTAATAATCCAATTTGTTCAAGCCATTTTTTAGCTAAACCAGCAGCTTCTTCTGTAAAAATATCAAGGTTTTTTGAGGTGAACAAGGCTTCGTCCGAAACAGATTGCGTAAATAATTGATGATCAGGGTTTTGAATTATAAAGCCAACATCTTTGACAAGTTCGGATGTTTTAATTTTTGGGGAAACTTGATTGAAACAACGCAAGTTTCCGTTACTTGGCGTGTAAAAACCCATCATTGTTTGTAATAAGGTGGTTTTTCCGCTCCCGTTGGGTCCCATCAAGGCGATAAATTCCCCGGAAGAGATTGTAAAATTAATATTTTGAAGAATATTTCTATTCTGGATATCGACATCAAGATTGTTCACTTCAACCCAGGCACTGGATTTTTGTTGAATGTGGGACAGTCTTTCAGGAAAGGATAGATCGATTTTATTTGTGGGTATCAGTTGAAGCGGATAGTTTTCAACAGAAAAGATTTCACCCTGGTCAAGAACAAAGAATTTTGGGTTTAAATCTTCGAGTTGAGCTAATTTGTGCTCAAATATGATGACGGTCAGTGCTTCAGATCCCTGTAAGTTATGAAGCGTTTGGAATACATTTCGGGTAGCAATGGGATCTAAATTTGATGTCGGTTCATCTAGGATCAGCAGCTCGGGTGTTAAGGCAAGCATGGATGCGATAGCGACCTTTTGCTTTTCTCCACCCGATAAAGATGCCAAGCCGCGCCCTTTGAGGTCTAAACCTTTGACAATCGCTAATGATTGGTTGATTTTGTTTTCTATTTCATCCGGCTCAACGCATAGATTTTCAAGACCAAAGGCAATTTCATCATCAACATTTAGCGTACAAAACTGATCTTCAGGATTCTGTTGAACATACCCAACTTTTCTGCTGGATTCATAAAGTGGTAATTGGGCCATTTCTTCGCCATTGATAATAATTTTTCCAGAAGCTGACCCTGTCTCATCTTCAAAAAGGAAGCCCGCCAGGGCTTTGCCGAAGGTGGATTTTCCACAGCCTGACTTACCTGTAATGACCACGAAATCTCCACGATTGATTTTAAAATTCAAGTCGCGAAATATGGGTGTGTTTTCACCAGGATATGTGTAGGAAAAGTTGCTTACTTCGACCCAACTCATCATCTAATCAATGTCTATCTCGGTAACCTGGTTTATAAGAACTTCACCAGACATCTCAGCAAGAACATATTCGATGCCCTCTTCCTCTATCAAAATGAACAGCCTGAGTTTATCATTCTGATCAATTTCATCCCAAACCAAAGTAAGATCTTGATCTTCTTCTGATTCAAAAAAGACTTGAGAAATTGTTCTGCCTGGTTCCGATGCTTCAATAACTTTCCATACGGGAACACCTTGCAGCTTCTGAGACCCTTCAGGGAGAGCAACTTGTGTGCTGTCCATATCAGATATCCAGTTTTTAGCTTCAAACAAATATGTGTCACCTTGAGGAGTGGTAACTGGAAGACCTTTTGCTGCGATCAGGCGAATTTGCGTCACATTCCGAACCCATGCTTTACTGCTTTCGGTCCCAACAATTTCAAATGAAGCATTTTGCCCCCGTCCTTGTTGAACGAGAAGAATATTTGAATTTTCCTCTAATTCCTCAAAACTGATCATGAAAGCATAACCATCTGACGCTTCAAGGAGGACGGTGTTCACATCTTTTAATGGTTCGGCGTAATTTATGATCTCAACTAAAGGGTAGCCTTCGTATTCAGTAAGGACACCGCGATAATCCATTTGTCGAGTGACCTGATCTAAAACAAGCTCATTA
>JAXHUT010000301.1:0-5411 GCA_034189405.1 Chloroflexota bacterium | reverse complement strand
AGGAATTCCTGGCGCAATTGAGCTTCGTTATAAAGAGATGAACGATAAGCATCTTTGTTGTTGTCAAAACGTTCAACAAGCTGACGAATGGCTTCTGGTGCAGGCATGCTTTTCCTCCTGAGATGATATCCAATTAAGGTTATTGTAGCATAAAAAGGCAGCCTGGACAGAAGACGGGGGACGGGGGACAGAAGACGGGGGCTGGACGTTCTTCTCCGGTCTTCGGGCTCGGTCTCTGGTTAGCCTAAAGAGGGATTACTTCGCTTTGCTCCATTAGACAGGATGCAGGTTGGGGTGGTAGTGAGAGACGGAGGACGGATTATTCTTCTCTGGTCTTCGGTCTCTGGTTGGTCTAAAGAGAGATTACTTCCTTTCCTTTCAGGACATTTCGTAGACAGGAGGCTTTGCACTCGCTCCGTTCGTAATTACAGGATGCGGAGTTCAGGTGGGGTAGACCATTTTGCTCAATAGACCCTACCCTCGCCGTCCCAGGGATGCCATATAGATCACGAATTTTTCCGGTGGTTTGAAGCCCATCAGCTTATCGGCGGCATCATCATCATACGCGCCGATGGCACAGATCCCGCAATTGATCGATTCGGCAGCCAAGTAGAGGTTCTGACAGACGTGCCCGGCATCCAAATAGAGGTAGCGGTAGCTGCGCTCGGAATAGCGCCAGACGGTGCGATCGGGCACCGCCCCCCAGATGAAGCTCACCGCGCTCGTCAGCACATGGCGCTGGTTCATGCAGGCTTCTGTCAGGCGGTCGTTGAAGGTCCCGTCCAGGTTCAGGGCGACTAGTTTATGCTGACCGGCAGCAAAGCGGTACAACCCGGGTTCCAATCCCGCCACACGGTTGACCGAAAGATAGGTCTCAAAGGGATGCCGGCAGCCCGCTGACGGCACCGTCCGCCAGACGACATGCCGTTTCTCATCCACCTTTTTGACACCCTGGGTCAGCCACAACAGGTAGGACAACTCCTCTAGGGACAGCGAGTCTTCTGTATACCGCCTGAGGGAGCGCCGTTCTTCGATCGCCTTGCGCAGGTCGTAGGTTCCAAGGTCAATTTCCCCTGGGTCAGGCAGAACAATTAACGGTTTGCCTTCCTCCAGCGGTATCTCGTAGGACGGTTGGGGTTTCCCTTTGCGCTGGTCGGATTCGCTGATATTGGGGTATTTGGTCTGTTCGACGAATTCGTAGCCGTTATCCTTTAGCATTGTTTATTCCCTTTCATCTTGTAATTTATGTATTGTCTTCCAATTTGGCTAATTCTAGACAGTGGTTTAGATAATCGCCTATTGGGGGATGGACTTGCCTGGGATACCAATCGACAGCTGAATGGGCTTTAATCGCAGTGCCAATTGCCGCGTCCGGTTCGAGGGTTGCCATATATTCGATTTGGACGGGTTCGAGGAGTAACAGCGCATTGAAGCTGACTTTTGAGACATCCATCCAATTTAATTTTCGCATGATTTTCTTCCTATCATTGAAAATTTAAAACGTCTGTGCGCTTCATCCACACAAGAGTCGTTAATTAAAAGTTTCCTCTTAATAGATGCGGACGGCAGCCGCGATCATTGAGATGATCATAATGATCGCCACCGCAGCCAATAATACCTGGTATAAACGGTTCGTTTTTTTCTTTTTGCTCATAAAATTTCCTTACTCCAATTGAACTTTAATCGATTGTGCCATCTCGAGGGTGATTCCCCTGATCTCTGCAATTTTATCCGGCTGGGCATTCTTGATCCCATCGATCGAACCGAATTTCTGCAATAATGCACGCCGGCGTGCGGGTCCGATCCCGGGGATCACGTCCAATCGGGATGCCAGCCCCTGGTTACGGCGCCGCTTACGATGCGCGGTGATGGCGAAGCGGTGGGCTTCATCCCGGATGCGTTGCACCAGGTATAAACCCTGGGAGTGGCGGTCAAGATAGATCGATTGTACCTCACCGGGTACGAACAACTCTTCCTGCTGCTTTGCTAGACCAGCCACGGGCACCCGGTCGGTCAGGTTAAATTCCTCCAATACCGCCACTGCACGGCTGAGCTGACCCTTGCCGCCGTCCACCAGCAGCAGGTCCGGGAGGATCGAAAATGCCAGGTCAGGTTTTTTGCCGACCTTATCCCCTTCTTCGTGGTAGGCTTTCCAACGGCGGAAGCGCCGGGTGAGGACTTCCTCCATGCTGGCAAAATCATCCTGCCCGAGGACGGTTTTGATGTTGAAGCGACGGTAGAGCCTCTTGTTGGGGGTGCCCTGCTCAAAGACCACCATCGAACCCACGCTGGCGACGCCCTGGATGGTGGAGATGTCGTAGCATTCGATGCGGTTGGGCGGCTCTGGTAGTTCCAGGGCTTCTTGCAGCTCCGTCAGCGCGCCTGTCTGGCGGTTCTTATCCGATTGCCAGCGGGTTTTGAGGGCGTTGAGGGTCTCGACCGCGTTCTCCGTTGCCATCTCGACCAGTTCCTTGTTGATAGCCTGGTGGGGCACGGTGATCTCGACTTTATCACCCGGTTTTCGACTGTTGAGCCACTGGTTGATGATCAAAGCCTCATCAAGCTCCCGGGGAAGTAAAACTTTATCGGGAACGAAGGCTGCCTGGGCATAGAACTGCTTGACGAACTCGCTCAGCACTTCCTGGTCATCTTCCTGTTCCGTCCCTTCCAGCACGAAATATTCCCGCCCGATCAACTTGCCGCTCCGGATGAAGAACACCTGCACGCAGGCTTCGCCGTCTGCACGTGCCATGGCGATCACATCGGAGTCGGTCTGATCCGTGCTGACCACCTTTTGCCGTTCGACCACCTTGTCGATCGCCTGGAGCTGATCGCGGATGGTTGCTGCTTTTTCATAGCGTAGATCTTTGGCGGCTTTTTCCATCTCTTGGGTCAGGCGCGCCACCACCGGGTTTGTGCGCCCCTCCAGGAACTTGCACAAGTCATCGATGATTTGTCGGTAATCCTCCTGGTTGATTGCGCCGATGCAGGGGGCAGTGCACAGCTTGATGTCGTAATACAGGCAGGCGCGCTTGTCCTTCCCGGTGATGTCTCGGTTGCAGGTCAGGTAGGGGAAGATCTTGCGCAGCAGGTCCAGGGTTTGATGGACCGCCCATACGCTGGTGTAGGGACCGAAATAGCGTGCGCCGTCATCCTTCATCAGGCGGGTGACGGTCACCTTGGGGAAGGGGTCTTGCCAATGAACCTTGATGTAGGGGTAACGCTTATCGTCCTTGAGGCGCACGTTGTAGCGCGGCTTGTGGCGCTTGATCAGGGTCATCTCGAGGATCAGGGCTTCCAGCTCCGAGCCGACCACGATCCACTCGATGTCGGCGATCTCACGCACGAGTTTGCGCGTTTTGGCGTCCGCCTGCGCGGTGGCATGGAAATAGGACCGCACCCGGCCCCGTAAATTGACCGCTTTACCGACATAGATGATCTTGCCCTTCTCATCCTTCATCAGGTAGCAGCCGGTTTTGTCCGGGAGGGTGTCTAAAATGCCCTGGATGTGATCATTCCATTCCATAACGCATATATTTTAGCACATCGGCGTAGGAGGGTTAATGGGATTGTAAGTGGGGTAATGTGTGTTGTGAGTATGCTTCGTTCAAAAGTTGAGATGGTATCAAAAAACCGCCCTGTCTCGTCCAACACTGCCAGGGCGGTGAATGTTTTAGAAAATATTTTCTTTTCCGTAGACGCTGTCCGTGATCTCTTCCAGCAGTTCAACCACCGTCAGGACCTGCTCCTTCGTTACCTTGTCTGAGGGAATACCTTGTTTGATACATTTCATAAAGTGGGAGAGCTCCTTGTGGAACATCCCAGTGGGGGGCAGGTTAATGCCTGTGGGGATCTTCAGATTTTCTTCCGTGTCGAATACGCGCGGCGCCTTATCAAATTGATAAGCCGTTAAGCTGGTTCCATCATTGATCACAACCGCGTTTTCAAAATACATTCGCCAGCGCGCTGTAAAGGGTATATCGGCATTGAACCAGGCTGCTTCAGCGCAAACATGAAGATCATCAAAGTCGTACAAGAAACGGAAATGTTCCTCGTAGGATTTATCCCGCCCCTTGCAGCTTGTAAAGTTGAAGTTTTCTGGTCTTCCAAATAAGCTGACAATCACATCCAGGTCATGAATGTGAAGATCAAAGGGTAATAATCCGCTCTTATCCTTGTCAAAAAGCCAGCTGTCCTGCACCCAGCGGGGACGGGCTGACAGCCTTTCAAAATGGGCGTCCAGGGGTTTTCCGTATTCTTCGCTTTGAACCAGCCCCCGCAGCACTTCGATTTCCTTCGTGAATTGCAGCACCTGCCCGACGAATAATAGTTTCCCCTTTTCCTTTGCTAGGGCATACATCTCTTCTGCATCGTTTCTTGTCAGGGCAATGGGTTTTTCTGTGATGGCATGCTTATTGTTGTTCAGGGCTTGCATAACAAGGTGTTTGTGTAAAAACGTCGGTGTGCAGATATCGAAAACATCCACCACTTCTGATTGCGCACATTGGTCAATGTCTTCGTAAAGGGGAAGATTCCACCGGTCTGCTGTTTCCTGACTTTTTTCTGAAACATCAACAACTGCGACCACTTCAGCATCGTCGATATGTT
The DNA here is from genome assembly GCA_034189405.1 of Chloroflexota bacterium. Classification (GTDB taxonomy): domain Bacteria; phylum Chloroflexota; class Anaerolineae; order Anaerolineales; family Anaerolineaceae; genus Brevifilum. The sequence continues at coordinate 803 of JAXHUT010000301.1, read as the reverse complement.
CATAATTATGGTAGTGAACGGTCCCCATCCCGCCGGTGCCGACAATCGCAACTCGTATCATGATCTTATTCTCCATTCTAATTTATGAGACTCCTTTGTAATCAGGGCTTTTTGTTGCGGAATCATATTATGAAAAGCTTTCAATATGCCAATTTAGATAGCCAAACCCAGTCCCTTGAGATAGTCATAAGAGTTTTTTACCGCCTGATTAACTTCCTGAAGGTTCTTCGGGCCATCGCTGGTGAATTCAATTTCGATGCTCCACGGGCAGTCGTTGCCCGACCTTTCGAGCAGGGCAAGTATCTTCGGGAAATCCACCTTCCCCTGTCCTAAGGCGGGGAAGTGCCATTCCCCTTTCCCGCCGAGTTTATCTTTGACATGCATGTAACCGATCTGGTCCACACAACCCGGCATATCCTCAAGGGGATCAACCCCTGCAAAGTAAATCACATTAGCGGTGTCGTAGTTTATAGAGACCAGCGGTGAATTGATCAGGTCGACAATGCCCTTGATGATCATCCCGGTGGCATGATCGCCGTGGTTTTCCAGAACGAGCTCAAGTTGATATTCATCTAGGTAGGGCAAGAGCGTGCTGATCTGGTCTGCCACCGCTTCATCCGTGAGGACAGCCTTGTCTTCGATATGGGCTTCACCGATCGAAGAGGCAATAGTGTCACAACCGTAGAAGTGTGCCAGGCGCATATTATCGATAAAATCAGGGATACGATCCGGGTCCATCAAGTTGCAGTGCCCACTCATTGAAAAAGGAACCAAATCCGCAGTCGCCAAATTTTCTTTTATCC
>JAXHUT010000300.1:0-3574 GCA_034189405.1 Chloroflexota bacterium | reverse complement strand
CACAACCCGAGTTTTGTATTTGAATCCGATTTATTCATATTCTTAACAAATCAAAAACTATCCAACGGCTTCATCGCGCGTTTTTTCCAGGTGAAGTCCTGAACGTACAATCGTGCCGCCTTGCCAAGCGCCATGCGCTTAGCCGAGTCTTTTTTCAGGTCGATTATCGCCTCTTTCCATGATGCAAGCTTCTCCGGTGGGCAAAAGACTGCCAGTGTCGGGTCAAGCACTTCATGGATCACTGGTAGATCGCTCGAAATAATTGCACGACCCGCAGCCATATACTCAAACATCTTCATTGGGCTGGCAATTTCTGCCGAATTTCCACCACCGCTGCCTTCAATTTTCTGTCCGTAAGGCATTAAAAGCAGATCTGCTGCAGCCTGGTACATGGGCAAGGTCGCATTGTCAACGAATCCCGTCAAATGCAAATTAGTTAATCTAGCAGATTTTGCATGCTTTTCCCATAGAACCACATCCTCTGGCTGACCGCCCACCCATAGAAAATTGATATCAGGCAATGCCTTTGCCAGGTCAAACATTAACTGCATCCCCCGACCCGCATAAAAATGCCCGGTATAACCTGCGGTGAACCCTTCCGCTAATCCTAACTGGTTTCGAGCATCCTCAGGCGCCGGCAGATCTGCATAACGTTCCAATTTGACCCCGTTTGGTGCTGCCAGCATTTCTCCTTGATGTGACTCAAGGTCAAAATCTGAGGTCAAACGCGCCTTCAATGCCTTTGTGTTGGTTAATAAGCGTTTTTTTGTTTTACTTTGCCAAAATTGACGGAAGAGCAAGGGGCCAAGGCGCCCTGTCACACGATCGTGTAATTCTAAAATTGTTGGGATGCCTCGCCACAGGGACAGCAAAGCTGCCTGTAAAACCCAGGTATAAATCAGATCTGGATTCATCCTGCGCCCTGCCTGGACAGCTTTAAAGGCAAAATCATAGCGTCTGAAAGCCTGGTTTTCATGGATCCATCGGATTTCAAAGGGCTGGCTTAATCCATAATGGCTTTTTAAATCCTCCCAGGATGCAGCTTCGTCCCCGGGGACCAATAAGGTTACTTCATGACCAATTTCCACCAATGCATGGGCTGCTTTTACAACCTGGATGCTGTTAGCAGTGTTTGAAGGAATAAATGAAGCTGCGATACCCACAATTTTCATTGTCTGACCTTTAGTCGGGTAAAAAGCAATAAAACCGGCGGGAAATTAAAATAAGCTTGGACCAGTATTTATCTCGACTGCATTTATACCACATATCATGTTTTATCAGCGCATCCAGCGATTATAAAACCAAACAGAAAAATGGTGATCTAAATCAAAAATTATAGGACAGGTAAATTAACCGGCAAGAAAACACCTCTCATCTTATTTACCCCACACGGCTTTTTGATAAGATTCCCAGATGCGACTATAATTCATCTATCAGGATTAAAACAAATAAAGGAGGAACTTATGTCTGAACCACGACCGGTTAGAGCGCCACGAGGAAAACAACTCACCTGTAAATCATGGTTGACGGAAGCACCCTTCCGCATGATCCAAAACAACCTCGATCCAGAGGTCGCTGAAAGACCGGATGACCTGGTCGTATATGGCGGCAGTGGACAGGCAGCCCGCAGCTGGGAAGCCTTCGATGCCATTTTGGAAACACTTAAAGATTTGGAATCTGACGAGACCCTGCTTGTACAATCCGGGAAGCCCGTGGGTGTATTCCAGACTCATAAAGATGCGCCCCGTGTGTTGATCGCCAATTCCAACCTGGTCCCACATTGGGCAACCCAGGAGCATTTTGATGAGCTGGCTGCTAAGGGGCTGATCATGTACGGGCAGATGACGGCAGGTTCATGGATCTACATCGGCACCCAGGGGATCCTACAGGGCACCTATGAAACCCTCGGTTCCCTGGCGCACCTCAAAGGCTGGCCTTCGCTCAAAGGGAAGTTTGTCCTCACCGCCGGCTTGGGCGGCATGGGCGGCGCCCAACCCCTGGCGATAACGATGAACGAGGGCGTTGGCTTGATCGTTGAGGTGGACCCCGAACGCGCAAAACGGCGCCTGGATGTCGGCTATGTAGATACCGTGGTAGATGAGCTGGAAGAAGCCATGACCCTGGTTGAAAAGGCAATTGAAAGTGAAGAACCCAAATCGATCGGTCTGATCGGCAATGCGGCGGATATTTATCCTGAATTGGTGATCCGGGGCATTGTTCCTGACGTGGTCACCGACCAAACCCCTGCACATAATTTGCACGACTATGTTCCCGCGGGTTTAACCATGGCGGAAGCCGATGATCTGAGAAGCCGTGACCCACAGGCTTACGCTGAGATGTCAAAAGATTCAATCGCCAAGCACGTCCAGGCGATGCTCGAATTCCAGAATAAAGGCGCTGAGGTCTTTGATTACGGCAATAACATCCGCCAGCGTGCCTTTGACCACGGTGTTAGAAATGCTTTCAACTTCCCCGGCTTCGTCCCCGCCTATATCCGCCCCTTATTCTGCGAGGGGAAAGGACCTTTCCGTTGGGTAGCACTTTCCGGTGACCCGGAAGACATCTACGCGACCGATGAAGCCATCAAAGAGCTCTTCCCGGAGGATGAACACCTCCACCGCTGGCTGGACATGGCTCGCGAGAAGGTCCCCTTTCAAGGGTTACCCTCTCGCATTTGCTGGTTGGGTTATGGTGAACGCGCCCAGGCTGGACTGGCTTTTAATAACCTTGTGGCTGAAGGTATCGTTTCGGCACCAATTGTGATCGGTCGGGATCACCTCGACTCCGGTTCGGTAGCATCCCCCAATCGGGAAACCGAAAGCATGAAAGACGGCACCGATGCGGTCAGCGATTGGCCCATTCTGAACGCGTTGCTGAACGCGGTTAACGGTGCCACCTGGGTTTCCTTCCATCACGGCGGCGGCGTCGGCATCGGATTCAGCCAACATGCCGGCCAGGTGATCGTGGCAGACGGCACACAAGATGCAGCCAGGCGACTGGAACGTGTGCTGACCGTCGACCCCGGGATCGGGATTGTACGCCATGCCGATGCAGGTTACGAGAAAGCCATTGAAACGATCAAAAAGCACGGCATCCAAATGCCTATGATGAAGGAGAAATAAGTTGGCTCGGCGAACGCGCCGGTATATTTTCTTTTTTGCCGCCATCCTGGTTGGTCTTGCCATTGGGGTGATCTACGGCTGGGTGATCAACCCTGTTGTTTATAAGCACACAGGGATGGATTCCATGCGCCTCGATTACAAAACCGACTATGTGTTGATGGTCGCAGAGCTTTATCAATCAGAAGGGGACCTTGTTTCAGCCTTAACCCGCATCGCGTATATTGAAGCAAACTCACCCTTGGCATTTGTCATCACATGCATCGACTACGCAGAACAACTTAATTATGCACCTGAAGATGTCCAGATCATGTGGCACCTGGCTTCAGATATTGATGTTGCTTTAAAAGCGGTAAATTAAGGTGGAGAATGGGGTAACCATGAAGGATCAGACCCAGGAATTAAAAATTGCACCGGAACCTGAAACAAAAAGACACCCCTGGTATTTGCTGACC
>JAXHUT010000030.1:0-18133 GCA_034189405.1 Chloroflexota bacterium | reverse complement strand
CTTTGGCGAGTAATTCTTTTGAAACGTCGCCGCCTGTGATCCGTGCTTTGCCGTTCAGGTGTGTTAAATATGAAAAACACTGCTTACCAGCACCACAGCCGACATCGAGAATTGCCATTCCTTGTTCCAGGGGGAGTACTTCAAGCATCCATTTATCGATATCTCGTCCACCATAGGTATCATGGATATTGATTCGGGTGATTAAATCACTTGTTGTTTCTTTATAATCGATTTTCATAAGAATCCTTTTCCTTAATTTTTTACTGCTGATAAGTATAGTAGGGTTGAGCTAGAATGGTCAAGGCATTAACAAATGCGAGGCAGCATCTCTCCTGACAGCATATCTAAAATTCGGGTTGACCCAAAGGCGGTTTCAAGCAAGACCATACCAGGGTTCTCATCATAAACAGCACCAATTCGCATAGCATTCGTGCCGTAGTGGGTTTTTTTAATAATTTCTAAAGCGGTATCAGCTTTTTCTTCCGGTAAGATAATGATAAGCTTTCCTTCATTAGCCATATACAGAGGATCGAAGCCTAGCATTTCGCAAGCTGTGCGAACATCAGGTTTTACAGGGATGGATTCTTCATTAAGCCGAATACTGATTTCGCTTTGGCAGGCAATTTCCTTTAGAGATGTCGCAAGGCCGCCTCGTGTGGGATCGCGCAATACGTGTACTTCTGGAATCGCTTCTAACAATTCGGCAATCATGTGATTCAGTGGGGCAACGTCTGAAGTGATATCCGATTCAAAACCAAGTTCTCCACGAGCCTGGAGAACGGCAATGCCATGATCTCCCAAAGATCCAGAGATGATGACTGCATCACCCGGTTGAGCAAATTGCCCGCCGATTTGACGTTTGTGTGGGATTACGCCAAACCCTGCGGTATTGATAAAAATGCTGTCAGCTTTTCCTCTCTCAACGACCTTTGTGTCACCTGCGACAATTTGTACACCTGCTTCTTTGCAAGCATCAGCCATCGAATCGATGATCCTGTTTAGCGACTCGATCGAAAAGCCCTCTTCAAGAATAAAACCTGCCGTCAAATATTTAGGATCTGCACCAAGCATGGCAACATCGTTCACTGTTCCACAAACCGATAAGCGGCCGATATCTCCTCCCGGATAAAAAATGGGAGAAACCACGTGAGAGTCGGTGGAGACAGCAATTTGACCATCAAGACCATCAATAATTAACCTGGCGGCATCATTACCCTCAGAAAGAAAGACATTGCCGATGCGGGATTGGAAATTGTTTTTAACCAGGTCCGATGTCATTTGTCCACCACTGCCATGGCCAATAACCACAGCCTGTGTGTGGTGGTGGGGAATCGGACACATTGGACCCTGGATATTGATGGGTTTGGTTTGATCTTGTGTCATCGCGGTATTTTCCCATAACGATAATAGGCTGCACATGCACCTTCTGAAGAGACCATCGGTGCACCAAGCGGGTTTTGAGGCGTACATTGGGTCCCGAAAACAGGGCAGTCCGAAGGTTTTTTAAGACCTTGCAGTACCTGGCCGGCTATACAAATTTTAGATTCCTCAGTTTTAATATCCCCTGACCCAAAACGTTCTGCGGCATTAAAGTTTTTATAAATTTCTCGAAGACCTAACCCGCTTTTTGGGATGCTGCCGATGCCACGCCAATTCCTGTCAACTGGTTCAAAGACTTTTTTAATAATCTCTTGTGCTGCTTGATTCCCCTGAAAGGAAACCACACGCGAGTATGCGTTTTCAACATCAATGCGGCCTTCTTCTAACATCTTTATTGTTTGTAGGATGCCGTTGACTAAATCAAGGGGTTCAAATCCGGTAACCACAATGGGGGTCTTGTACTGTTCAGCAATAGGAGGGTATTCCCAGTAGCCCGTAACAGCACACACATGACCAGCAGCTAAAAATCCCTGAATTCGGTTGTCCGGGCTTCCAAGAATTGCATGCATGGCTGGCGGTACGAGGACGTTTGCCGGTAGGATGGAAAAATTATTTAAACCCATTTTTTCTGCTTGCAGGACAGCCATTGCATTGGCTGGTGCGGTTGTTTCGAAACCAATGGCAAAAAAGACAACTTGATTGTCGGGATTTTTGCTGGCTATTTCTACAGCATCCAGTGGAGAATATACAACCCGCACCTGACCTCCGGAAGCTCTAACGGAGAATAAATCGCCATTTGATCCGGGGACCCGCAGCATGTCTCCAAAGGATGTGAAGATCACATCGGGTTGTTTCGCTATCCATAATGCCTGATCAATCAATGCCAAAGATGTGACGCATACCGGACAGCCAGGGCCATGAATTAGCTCAATTTCAGTAGGAAGGAGTTGATCCAGGCCATATTGCATAATGGCATGTGTCTGTCCGCCGCATATTTCCATGAGGGACCACGGTTGTGTAATGCGTTTGTGAATTTCACCAATTGTTGTTTTGACCAAACCTGCGTTCCGGAAGCCTGATAAAAATTTAGGTGTAACCCTATCAGTCATTAAGATTTTTTCCCTCTTGTTCTGAAAGTTCGGACATTTCCTGGAGGATATCCAGGGTTTCCTGCGCCTCTGCTTCACTTAGAAGATTCAAAGCAAATCCGGCGTGGATAATGGTCCAATCCCCGGGTTTTGCTTCGGGGATGACTTCAATGCACGCCTCTCGAGAAACGCCGCCAAAATCAATTTTTGCCATTTTGGTGCCGTGGTTTTCATAGATAGAAATTATTTTTCCAGGGATACCTAAACACATAATTTATTTCACCTCGCATAAATAACGATAAGATGTGATCAAAGCCTGTCCAAAGGCAACACAGCCATCATTAGGTGGCGTTTGCTTGTGGATCAGGGCTTGAAAATTGTTTTGTTCTAGCAATGATATTGTTTTTTTCAACAGTAATTGATTCTGCCAAACGCCGCCGGACAAAACAATTTGATCAATGCCTGTTTCTTGTTTGATTCTTTCGCAGAGAGCCAATGATAATTGGGCGATAGTATTATGAAACCTTGCTGCAATAATTGACTTATCGATCTCACTTGCAATGTCCGATAAAATGGCTTTGATAGTGGTTTTCACATTGATTTCATCACCGTAAATATCCCATGGATAATACCCCAACGCATTCCCATCCGCCAATGCTTCAAGTTCAATGGCTGCCTGGGCTTCGTATGTGATGGCTTGCCTCAGATCAAGCAGTGAAGCGACAACATCAAAGAGCCTGCCCATGCTTGATGTCATAGGCGTGTTGATTTGCTTTTCTAACTGGTTTTTAAGGGCATTTATTTCAATATCAGACATAAATTTGAATGGGTCTAAGTCCTCATTCCATTCGAATCCATAAGCCCATAAAGTACTTAAAGCCATTCGGGAAGGCTTGAGAATCGCGAGATCTCCGCCCGGGAGGGGGATGTATTTGAGGTGGAAAGCACGTTCAAAATCAAAGCAATTTCCAGTGAGCACTTCTCCGCCCCAGATGGCACCATCCAGGCCGTAACCGGTACCGTCAAAGATCAATCCAGCTACTTGTGTTTCTGGTTTGAGCCCATTTTCAATCATACCCGCTGCCAGATGGGCATGGTGGTGTTGAATGGGGTATCCAGGGAGGTGATCGGTTTGTATTCTTTCTAATGCATATTTTGTTGAAAGATAGTCCGGGTGTAAATCATAGCCAATCGCCTTGGGATGTATGCGAAACAAGGATTGGTAGTGTTGAATAGCTTTCTGAAAATCCTGATAGGTTTCCCAGTTTTCCATTTCACCGATGTAATGACTGAGAAAGGCGTACTTATTCCGCGTCAAGCAGAAAGTGTTCTTCATCTGGGGGCCAACGGCTAAAACTTGCGGTAAGTCCTGTGCGACGCGGATTGGATTTGGGGCAAAGCCTCTCGCCCTGCGAATGGGATAGGGCTTTTCGTTGATGATGGTGAATACGGAATCGTCAATTCGCATGTGGATGGGACGATCGTGCAGCAAGTATGCGTCTGCAATCCTGTTCAATCTGTCTTTCGCCACCTGGTTTTCGCGAATGATCGGCTCTTCAGAAAGGTTGCCGCTGGTCATTACCAAAGCGGTTGGAAAATCATTTTCTGGTTCAAGCAGAAGCAGGTGTAACGGGGTGTAGGGCAGCATAAAACCTAACCGGGATTGACCAGGCGCGACCGCTCCTGCAATGTTTGAAGACCCCTTCTTTGACATCAATACAATGGGTGCCTGGTGGCTTTTTAACAAATCTTCCGAGGCTTTACTTGTGAAAACATGATTTTGGACCTCAGCTGTGTTAAAAGCCATCAATGCGAAGGGCTTTGCTGGTCGGCGTTTCCGCCTCCGTAGCCTAGCCACGGCTGTCGGGTTGCTGGCATCACAGGCTAAATGGAAGCCTCCCAGTCCTTTAATAGCCAGGATTTTTCCTTCTGCAAGAACTTGTCGGGCGATTTGGATAGCACCCTCTTTCTCAGCAGCCACCTCTCCTGGTGTCAACTCTAACCATACATGTGGTCCACAAACAGGACATGCAACTGGCTGGGCATGGAAACGTCGATCGAGGGGATTCTGATACTCTTCCTTGCAATCGCCGCACATTTTAAATCCCGACATCGTCGTTTTTGGTCGGTCGTAAGGGATATCGCGGATGATTGTAAACCTGGGGCCACAATTTGTGCAGTTGATAAAGGGATATCGATAACGTCGATCCTGCGGGTTAAATAATTCAGCCTTGCATTGACAGCACGTTGCAACATCGGGTGAGACAGGGATAAAATCCGTTGCCTGGTCTTTGCTGGTGATTATTTTGAAGTCAGAAAATGAGCGGCTCTCAATTTTTTCGGAATGTATCGAGTCAATTTGGGCTAAAGGTGGTGCTGAAATCGGAATTTCTGATATAAATTTTTCAATCTTCTTTGAACTGCCTGAAACTTCAATAATCACACCGCTGGCGGAATTACGGACCCAACCTTTCAGATTTTGATCCCGGGCAAGGTTGTAAATAAAGGGACGAAATCCAACACCCTGGACAATACCATTGATGTGGATGTGATAACTGACAGAGGGCATTAAATTATTTTTTGGAAATTCTCATTTTGAGCCAGGACAGCCAATTTTCAATGCCTTCGTTGGTTTTACATGAGACAGAAAAGGTTTGCAGACCTGGATTGAGCATCTCGACACCCTTGCGAAAATAGTCCATGTCAAATTCAAGATAAGGGAGAAGGTCAATTTTGTTGATGATTAATACATCCAGACCACGATAGATATTAGGATATTTATATGGTTTATCATCCCCTTCGGGGACGCTTGAAATGAGAACATTGCTATGTGTTCCAAGCTTGAAAGCTGCCGGACAAATCAGATTGCCTACATTCTCCACGATGATAAGATCAAGGATTTCTAGGGATAATTGATCTAAAGCATTTTCAATCATAACCGCATCCAGGTGACACTGTCCTCCAGTGTTTATCTGGACTGCTGGCATTCCGGCTTCACTGATTTTGTCGGAATCGATGGTGACAGGTGCGGTATCTCCCTCAATGACGCCGATTTGGACATTTTCATCCAATAATGCGTTGATGGTTGAGAGAATGAAACTGGTTTTTCCAGCACCAGGGGACGCCATCAAATTAATTGAGTAAGCGCCAGCATCATCAATGCGTTTCTTGTTTTTTAAAGCGATTTGGTCATTGGCATTTAAAATATTTTCAACAATTTTGATCCGATTTTCGGCCATTTTTCACCTTTCAACTTCTATGCTTTCAAGATTAAATTCGTCCCCTGAAAGAACACGAATTTTTGCGCTGCCACAATGGGGACAAGGCATTAATTCATCCTCCAAATTGTATTCGGTTTGGCAGTCAAGACATACCAGCACAGCAGGCTCTCGCTTAAAGTGTAAATTAGCTTCTTCACATATTGTGTCTTTGCTGATTACATCCCAGTAAAATTGTACCGAGTCGTCAACAATACTCGATAGACGACCAATCAACAAATAAATATCCGTTACTTTTTTCGCTTTTGCTTTTTGGGCATGCCTGCAAGCAATCTCAAGTACGCTTTCGGTCACTGAAAGTTCATGCATTGGCTAATTATAGACCTTTTTTTAATAATAGTCGTCTTTAGGTATTTACTTCTTACAAGAGAGTAATTCTAATAAATGCAATCGATGATTTAGTAAACGGGAAGCAATAATATTTGCCAGTCGGCTCATTATTACGAAACCAAGTTCACAATCTTTTTCGCACAAATCCATTAAGGGGTTGGCATGAAAAGCCAGCAACCTGGTTGGCGTAACAGCAATAGCGGACCCGGTTTTTTGTCGGACGACGGGTGTCAGGCTCGACCAACCGATCACATCGAGGGATTCAGCGGTAAGATAAGTGAGGGATCCACGGCCAGGAACAAAACTTTCAAGCTGGACTTTACCCTCAAGAATGATATACAGGTAAGGGTGTTTTTCCCCTTCTGAGAAAATTACATTGCCAGCATTAAAAGAATGGACCTCTGCGATCCCTGCCAGCAATTGAAGGCTTTCACTTGAAAGATCTAAAAACCAGGGAATAGATTTTATTGTGGCGGCGATATTAACCTGACTGAGCATGACAACCTTTAAATACTTCGATTTGTTCTTTGTATGTAGATTAAAAATACTGTGATTATTAAAAAAACGATATTGTATTATGTCATCAGACTGGCGTGACAAGAATCATGCGCTAAATTCTTGTTGAACCCATTGCCAAATTCTTTCAGCAGCTTTATGCGTGAGTTGTTCTGTTTGAGGGCTCAATTCTCGTTCAAACTGAAATTTATAACCCCGCACTGAAACAAGAATTGTTTCAGGAGCTTTATCGTAAACCGTTTGTGAAATTGAGAGTACAGTTTTTGGAGACATATGGTGTGTTAATGGTGATATTTCATACGCTGGTGAAAGTTCAACCCATGAAATTTCCTCTGGGACATTGGAGGTATGTGCATCCACAAAACAGACTCGTTTATATTGGGAAATAGTTTCCGCTAATTCAGGATAAATTTGCAAATCGAAAATGAGATCAACAAGTTCATCTTCTAGTTCAATGGCAGCACCAGGGTCTTCCGGGATAGATAAACCCAAGCGTTCAGCCAAAATTTTTACGATATGCCAACCTGCTCCGTCATCCTGACGATCAGCATTACCGTATCCAAAGATGAGTGTGTCAGCTTTCATAGAACTTTCCCCAAGTAATTAAAAATATGCCCCTTCGAAAGGTATTTTTGATGAGAAGGGGCATATTGATTTGTTCAGTCACGTTTTAGCGTTTGAATTATTTCGCCCTGAGAATTATGAACATCAATTTTGATCGGCATTTGCCCAACAGCATGTGTTGAGCATGACAAGCAGGGATCGTAAGCCCGAATAGCTGCCTCGACGCGGTTGAGCATGCCTTCCTGGATATCAGGGCCTTTGACATAGGTTTTTGCAACGGAGTCAACGGCTTTACTCATCGCCCAGTTATTGTGACCGGTAGAGACGATCATATTCACTCGTTCCAGTTGGCCATTTGGTTTCGCTACATAATGATGGAATAATGTGCCACGTGGTGCTTCAATAACACCGACCCCTTCACCCTGGAAGTTGAAATTCTTGTTGAGAATGTCTTTCCCTAAAATGTCAGGGTGTTCCAGAAGTTCACGGGTGCGCTCAACAGCATATAGAACTTCAATCATACGTGCATAGTGATAATAGAGTGTTTGATAGACTGGCTTGCCATCGTTGATTTGCCGGTAGGTTTCAAATTCTTTCTGTGCTAAAGGTGTATCGATTTTGTCAATGGCATTTAAACGGCCTAATGGACCAACACGATAAACACCGTCAGGCCACCCCATCTTTTTATAATAGGGGAACTTAAGATAAGACCAGTCTTCGACATGCTCTGAAACGATATCGAGATAATTCTGTGCATCAAAGCATTCCAGTTGTTGACCATCTCTATCCACAAGGCGAATTTTGCCCTCATAAAGATCAAGCCCATTTTCAGGGGTTACTAAACCGAAATAGCCGGTATGAAAAACAGCAAATTTTTCAATGTCTTCCATATTGGCTTCTGCCCAATCTTTAATTAATTGAATGCCAATCAAGGTCGTTTCTTGGGCTTTATCCAGGCCAGCCAGCATGTGGTCACGCTTTTCTTGGGTTAACACGTTGTTTACGCCGCCTGGAACAGCGAAATTGGGGTGAATGCGACGGTCACCAACCTGAAAGATGACGTCCTGCCCAAATTTTCGGAGTTCTACAGCCCGCAAGGTCAATTCGGGGTCTGCGCCGATTAATCCTACAACGTTACGGGCTGCAGGATCAGCATCAAAACCCAGGATCAGATCTGGCCCAGCAAGTTCAAAAAAGTGCATGCCATGGCTTTGTATAATCTGCCCCATGTGCATGAGTTCCCTCAGGAGGGAGGCTGTTGGTGGGGGTTCAACACCCATGATAATATCGCCTGTTTTTGCAGCAGCTAAGTGATGACTTACCGGACAGATGCCACAGATGCGGGGTGTGATTTGTGGCATTTCAAAGACCATGCGACCTTCACAGAATTTTTCAAAACCACGAAATTCGTTGACATGGAAATAGGCATGATCCACTTTGTCATTGTCGTTCATGTGAATGGTCACCTTTGCGTGACCTTCTATCCTAGTTACTGGTTCAATTGTTATTTTTTCTGTAGTCATCGTCATTATCTCCTAGTGCCAATGCAAATTTTCATTTTTAATTTCCGGGATTCTCCCCTGTGCCAGTTCGGTCAGCGCGTAAAAAATCACATCAGCATCAGGTGGACATCCAGGTATATACAAATCAATGGGAACAACTTCGTTGAGAGCCCGAACACGTGTCATTTGAGCAAGTTCAGGAGATGAAGGGATTTTTCCTTCGTCATCATTGCTCTCTGCGTCCACATAAGCCCGTTGTAGTGCTGCTTCTGCGCCAAAAAAATTGCGCATGGCGGGAACACCACCGAAGACAGCACAATCACCCAGGGCGACCAAAATCTTGCAGCGTTCACGCATTTTCTTTGCGACCTCTTCGTTATAAGTGTTGTTGATGCCGCCTTCAAGAATGCCCACGGTTACCCCTTCTTCATCCGGTTCTTTTAAGTCTGTTATAGGTGTTGCGCGCAGGTCGACCAATTCAACTAGCTGTAAGATACGCTCGTCGATGTCAAGAAGTGACATATGGCATCCTGCGCACCCACATAACCAATCCGATGCTACTTTAGGTTTTGACATTAAATTATCCTTTCAGTTTTTCAACCAATCGTAAGACACGGCTAATTACGATTCTTTGATTTGAACGGTTGGTGTTCGAGATAAGATCCTGGTTTTCCAATCGGCGTCTGTCTCAACTTCGAGGGCTTCAGAAATCTTGAGCAACGTTTCTCTTGATGTCAGGACACCCTCTGGCGCTTCCAGGGATTGCACTGCTTTTTGCAGACGTCCATCCATGTTCAAATACGTTCCGGACTGTTCTGCCCACATGGTCACAGGCAAAACAACATCAGCGTTTCCAGTCAGCTGAGAGCCGTAAGCTGAAAGCGCAACCACGAAGGGGAAATCTTCAAGTTGTTTGATCAATTTCTGGGAGGGGTTCTCATCACCCAGCATGATAAATGCAGATTTGTAACCATTTGTTTTAATGGGTGACTCAAGCCCGAGTTGGGAGGCAGCCATGCTGTTTGCATTGCCCTTGACACCGACCAGAGAAGCATTCAGGGATTCTGAAATCCCTACCAATGTTTCAACGGCTTTGTCGTCTGCATTAGCTGCAAAATCCTGTCCATAGACAATAACTGGCTTTACTGCCGCTTTCAATAACTTTGCTGCCTTGACAAATCCCTCATCGCCCGTTTCACTTTCAATTGCTTCGTGTAGCTTTAATAAGAAAGAGCCCTCCTTACCAGCTTCAAGATCAAGTTTGAAGGACGCTTTCTCAGCCAGCTTATTGCCTTTGCCATCTGCAACAATGAGGTTTGTCCCATCCGTTAATTGTCGTTTTACAAAGAAGCCGGCGACTTGATGTTCATCAACTAAATCGAGCGCCAGTGAAAGGACGGCGTCTGTATCTTTGAGAGTCTCCAGGTTTGACTCGAAGGATTGTCCAAGTTTTTCTGCCATTTTTGCCAGGGAGGCTGTTGCCTTGCCTTCCTCAAGTGTCGTCACCAATTCTGCTTTAAGAGAATCTGCAAAGACAGATTTGAAAAGAGCCAGGTCTTCGATTGGTAATCGTGTTGAAGCAATTGCAGCTAAACCTTCACCTTTACCCAAGCCTTCAGCAATTGCATTGATGGCGTCATCCCACGTCGCTGCCTTGAGGTTGCCATCTTTACGAACAAGGGGTGTGAGCAAGCGGGGGCGATCATCTTCTAATGGGAGGAAACGACCTTTGTCACACAGCAATCCATTGTTGAGTGGGGCCTCCCACACGCCTTCAATTCGAATAAGGCGGTTATCCCGGGTGAGGACATCTCTCTGGCAGCCCACGGAGCATTCAACACAAACGCCGATGTTGTGTTCCACTTCTGTTTCCTTGCCCTGGTAGGCGCTTTGACGATCGATAATCGCTCCAGTCGGGCAGATTTGGACGCAAGTGCCACAGGAAATACATGAGGATTCTCCCAGGGGAACGTTGTAATCAGCCACCAGCATACTGTCTGCACCGCGCTCTTCAAAGCCCAAAGTGTAATTGCCTACCAATTCGCCGCATGCTCGCACGCAGCGCCGGCATAAAATGCAGCGATTGTTATCTAAAACCATAAAGGGATGAGAAGCATCAACTTCAAAAGGCTGCCAATTTGGCTGCAGGTCCCAGTGAGTCATGCCCTCATCGTAAGCTCTGTTCTGCAGTTCGCAATCGCCGTCACTAACCTGGCAGTACATGCAGAAGTGGTTTCTTTCGCTAAAGATGAGTGTGAGGACAAACTTACGAGCGTCAAGCACTTTTTGTGTATTGGTTTTAACCACCATCCCATTTGTCGCTGGCAAGGTACATGAAGGTTGAAGGGTGCGGGCGCCTTCAACTTCCACCATACATAGTCGACACCCGCCATACGGGGTAAGTTGTGGGTGATGGCATAATGTAGGAACGTACAACCCGGCTGCTTCCGCAGCCTCTAAAACAGTGGTACCCTCTTGTACTTCGATTTCATTTCCGTCAATTGTGAGTTTAATCATAATAGTGACACTCCATATATTTTCGTGATCAGAAGATCTTATATACCCGCTGGCCGCTCATTGGGCAAATGCCTGCAGGACAAACTTTTAATTTAACATGGGCTTCAACTTCCGCTCTGAAATGCGCCAAAATATCTTTAAGTGGGGACCCTGCTGTTTGACCAAGACCGCAATTGGACAATTCATAGAGCTGGTCGCTCATCATTTTAAGGTCCTTTAAATCTTGTAAGGTTCCCACACCTTCGGAAATATTGACGAGCGTTTCATAAGCTCTTTTGTTCCCTATTCGACAAGGATTACATTTGCCGCAGCTTTCAAATCTGAAAAAGTTTAGCAAAACTTTTGCCAGGTCAACAACGCATACATCTTCATTGCAAATCAATAATGCGCCAGATCCCAAGGAAACACCTGCTTTATCGTAAGAGTCGAAGTCCATTGGTGTATCTTGAAGGCTGGCGGGGATAATTGAGCCGCTTGAACCACCCGTTTGAGCTAATTTGAAGGTGGCGCTACCCTTCATGCCTTTTGCATAGATCGAAATAACCTCGCGCAGGGTAATGCCCATCGGCACCTCAATCAAGCCTGTTACATTGACATTGCCAAGAACCGTGTAAACTTTTGTACCTGGACTGGATTGTGTTCCGATGCTTTTGTACCATGCTGCACCATTTCGAATGATTGCAGGTATATTTGCCAAAGTTTCAACATTATTGACCAGGGTTGGTTTTTGCCAAAGTCCTGCTGTTGTTGGGTAGGGGGGTCTCGGTCGAGGTTCACCGCGATTACCTTCAATTGATTCGATCAAGGCAGTTTCCTCACCACAGATGTAAGCGCCAGCGCCAGTGTGGATGTGGATGTCAAATGAAAAATCTGTTCCAAAAATATTTTCACCGAGTAAGTTGTACTCTCGGGCTTGTTGTATGGCTTTCTTCATTCGGCTGATCGCTAAGCCATACTCGCCACGAATATAAACATAGCCTTCATCAGCGCCGACAGCGTAAGCGCCAATCGACATTGCCTCTATTATTGCGTGGGGGTCTCCTTCAAGTACAAGACGATCCTTAAAAGTTCCGGGCTCACTTTCGTCGGCGTTACAGATGACAAATTTTTTATTCCCTTTTGCACCACTAACAAATTGCCATTTTAAACCTGTCGGGAAACCCGCTCCGCCGCGTCCTCGCAGACCTGAGTCTTTGATCACTTGAATGGTCTCACCTGGTGTCATCTCTTTAAGAACTGTGCCTAGACCTTCATAACCATCGTTGATAATGTATTCATCAATGTTCTCCGGGTCAATTTGACCGACGTTTTTCAGCACGATGCGATTTTCGGCTGGCATTGTCCCTTTTCGGGATGAAAGCCAGGCGACTCGCCCTGAAAGATCGTATGCAGAGATTTGTTTTTCTTGTACCACACGACCTTTGTAGAGGTGCTCTTCTACAATCGTGGGCACATCATCTGTGGTTACTGGACCATATATCACTGCGTCGGGATACACCAATACCAATGGACTCATTGCATGTTTGCTGATATCAGTGATCATTGACAGTGCTATTTCTTCTTCAAGACCAAATTTTGTTATTTGTTTTTGGAGGGTGCTGAAGACGTCCAAAGCGCCCCGATCCAGACTTTCAGGATCACTGGAAACCAATACCATTGAACGTGTTGTTTTCATAAGAGACCTCCTACTCGTAATTGCTTAGGATACCTGGCACCTGTTCCGGTGTCACGTTTCCATAGATGTCATTATCAATAATCATGACAGGCCCAACACCGCACAAACCAAGGCAGCTGGTTGTGAGGAGTGTCCACTTGTTGTCCTGCCTGGTCTCTCCTTTTTCTAAACCCAGTTCTCGCAGCAATCTTTGCCAAACTAATCGCCCCCCTGCAACATGACAGGGTGCGCTTTCGCAAAATTGAATTACATGCCGTCCCCGTGGTTCAGTTGAAAGCATTCGGTAAAATGTCGCAACTGAATATATGTGGCTTGAGGGAAGATTCATCCTTTCGCCGAGTTCCTTAATTGCTTCATCGGAGATGTACCCCATTTCTCGATTAATTTCTTGGAGAATGGGTATGAGTTCAGCCTTTTCATCACCGTGATTTTGGACAAGTGTCCGCACAATTTTGCGGATATCCTGTCCTTCTTTGACTTCGGTTGCCATAATCTTACTCCTATGTGGTGGTCTCTTTTGATAATTTTATTTGATTTCAATCGCATCATAGGGGCACAGCTGTTCGCAAATACCGCATTTGATGCAAATATCGGGATCAATCACATGTGTCTGACGACGTTCGCCTGAAATAGCATCCACCGGGCAGTTCCTGGCGCAAAGGGTGCATCCTGTGCAGAGACCATCAATAATTTCAAACCGAATTAACGATTTGCAGACTTTTGCCGGACACCGTTTTTCATAAATATGTGCTTCATATTCATCGAGGAAGTGCTCAAGCGTGCTCTTAACAGGGTTAGGAGCGCCTTTTCCTAATCCGCAAAGGCTGTTTTCATTGATTTCGTCGCAGAGGTATCGCAGAGTATCGATGTCGCCAGGTTTTCCTTTGCCTTCGCAAATTCTGGTAAGTATTTCGAGAATCCGGCGGGTGCCAACCCGGCAGGGTGTGCATTTTCCACAACTTTCATCCTGGGTGAAATCCATGAAAAATCGTGCTATATCCACCATGCAGGTATCTTCATCCATGACCACCAGACCGCCAGAGCCCAGGATTGAGCCCGCTTCAGCCAAGGCTTCATAATCCATGTGGAGGTCCAGAAGACTTTCTGGCAAGCAGCCGCCCATGGGACCACCTGTTTGTACCGCCTTAAATTTCTTATCTTCCTTAATGCCACCGCCAACATCATAGATTATTTCCCTGAGGGTGATGCCAAAGGGTACCTCAATCAAACCTGTGTTCTTTACATCCCCTGCCATTGAGAAGGTTTTTGTTCCGGTGCTCTTTTTATAACCAAGACTGGCAAACCATTCCGCACCATTGAGGATGATTTGTGGCACATTTGCATAGGTTTCAACGTTATTTATGTTTGAAGGTTTTTCCCATAAACCTTTTTGGGCAGGGAATGGGGGACGTGGACGCGGCTCACCGCGCTGACCCTCAATTGAAGCCATCAAAGCGGTTTCTTCACCGCAAACAAAAGCGCCAGCGCCCATCCGAACCTCAAGATCGAAGGAGAAACCGCTGCCGAGAATATCATCACCCAGCAATCCGAAATTACGTGCTTGTTCAATGGCGATCTTCATCGTTCTAACTGCTATGGGATATTCAGCCCGGCAATAAATGTATCCCTGAGATGCACCAGAGGCATAAGCACCGATGATCATGCCCTCAATTACAGAATGCGGGTCACCTTCTAGAACACGTCGATTCGCAAAGGCCCCGGGATCACCCTCATCCGCATTGCAAATCATAAATTTTTGATCGCCATTCGCATTTCTAATAAAGCGCCATTTTAGGCCTGTCGGGAATCCAGCTCCACCGCGTCCTCGCAGACCAGAATCTAAAACCTCCTGAATTATTTCTTCCGGGGTCATCTCGGTGAGGACTTTGCCAAGGGCCATGTACCCGTCCCGTGCAATGTAGTCTTCGATATTCAGGGGATCGATTTCCCCAATATTTTTTAAGATGATCCGAACTTCTTTGGTTCTAGGTGCGTTTAATTCTTCATCTAAAAATTTCTTCGTTTCACGAATATATTGTTCAGCTACTCGGCCTTTTAAGAAATGCTCTTCAACCAAAAACGGAACATCATCAAGTGATAAATTCGTGTAATGGACAGCTTCAGGGTAGACCATCAAATCGATGCCCTCTGTCTCAGGATTACCAATTCTTGATGTCTCAAGAACCTGTACTTCATCAACCAGGCCTTGTTTGACAATTTCATCCTGAAGTGTGTCGATCAAATCGTATGCACCTTTTTCCACGCATACAGGATCAACGGATACTAAAACATGTGAACGGAAATAAGCCATGAAATACCTTCCAGAAACAGAGATTCTCTAAATACTAGTCTTGAATTTGATAATCTTTTACGATTTCGCCACCTAGAACATGCTCTTTTATGATGCGGTGAGCCATTTCGGGATTGACTCTGCCATAAGATACTTTTTCTTCACCAGGAAGAATGACCTGAACAATGGGTTCAAAAGAATCTATGCCAATATTTCCGGTTTGGCGAATAATGATATCTTCCAGATTGTTGTGATCGATAAAATCTAGGATGGCTTTAAGGGTTTCACGAGCGCCTGCTGCAATTCCTACTGTGCCCATCCCAACAATGATCTCTGTTTTCCCAGAAGTTGATTTTAACGCCTGCTTCTTTAAAGCTTCTTCACGAATTCTTTTCAAGTCCTCTAGCGATTTAATAACTGGCATTGTTTTTCTCCTTTTTAATTTTGAACTTCCTGGATGCCTTCTTCAAAAATTTTCCGAATGAAACGAATGACTTCCGGATCGGTCAGTGGTATCCCATCAAGCTCTTTTTTTAGTTCAGTATCATCGAAATAAAATTCTTTATCATTTTTTCTTATTGAGTAAACCCAATTTACTTCCGGTGTGCACAGTATCAAACTTAGCAATGTGTCTGGGATATTCCCTAACGGCATTCTGTCAACATGGCTGTGTTGAAATTGGACGGTTACTTTTGTGCCTTTGCCTATGTCTGAGTCTATTTTGAACCATCCATTGCAGGATTCAGCAGCGAATTTCAACATTGGAATTCCTAAACCTACATTTCGTTCAGTTCTACTGGTTACGAAGGGGTCCGTCACCATTTTTAGCGTTTCAGAATTCATACCCTTACCGTTGTCGATAATTTCAATTGTTAAGGTGTCATCCTTTAGATTCTCATCAATTGAGATGATGATTTTATCGGCACCTGCTGATATACTATTTACTGCGATATCCAGAATATGCAGGCATAATTCTCTCAATTGCTTACCTCGGACTTTTTCAGATCGTTTATTAATCTTGGAAAACGATTGGCTTGCAAGCGTCCATGAACTGCATCATCAATGACAACAACCGGCGCTTGACTGCACGCACCAACACAGCGGCACAGCTCTAAAGTGATTAAACCATCTTCGGTTGTTTCACCTGGTTCAATACCGAGAATCTGTTTTGCTTTTTCAATAATTTGTCCAATACCGCTTACATAACAAGCGGTTCCAATACAAAATTTAATGGTGTGTTTTCCTCTAGGGGTTGTCGTGAAGAAGGAATAAAAAGAGACGACACCATGGATACGACTGACTGGTTCACCCAATTTTTCAGCAACATAGACTTGCATTTCTGGTGATATTAAACCAATTGCCTCTTGTAAACCATTAAGGACGACCATTGTCGCGCCAGCAAGATCTTTATTTTTTTCTAAAATTTCGTCAATAATTGCTCGTTGTTCAGGATTATTGAGCGGATTGGTATCAATACTTTTTTCCATTGTTTTTTGCATCTAAAGGACCACTCCAATTCCTTATTGATTGACAGGCACAATGACCTGTACATTGTGAAATTTTCCACAAATTAGTGTAATACGAGTTTGGTATTAGGTCAATACACAAATGTCATATTAAGTATAGAGGATCATCTATCTTGGGAGATGACTTCAAAAGAGCGTCCGTCAATTCCTTGAAAGGCCTTTTTAAGTTCAGGTATTGTTGGACTTTCAATTATAAATTGGTTTGCGCCCAAGAAATCATCAATGTAATGGACATCGCCGCTTTGAATGAGGGGAAAATCTTTAATTTGGGGAAATTTTTTTTTCGCCTCTTGCAGTGAAAGATGCCTTGAAATCTCTAATGCGACGATATCCAAGTCGGGGGGGACAAAGCCAAGGTGATCAATCAGGCCAAATGCCTGGCGATTGATGTGTGCAGGGATAAACAAACCGCCTAATTTCGATACTTTATGGAAAGCTTCATCAAAACTTAACCGAGTTGAATTGATCAATAAGCGTTCTTCTCGCCGAATGAATTCACCTGTGTGATCGACAATGAATTGTTCACCAAAAAACTCCACATTATTTTTGATGTCGGGTAATGTTTGATCGACAATTTCTTGCAACCCTTTGAGCTGTTCCATGGTATCAAATAGACAAATGACGTGGACTTCTTCTTCAGTCTGCAATTCCATGCCAGGTAACACGGTCAGTTGAGACCCTTCTGCAGCTTTTATGATCGCTGGTACATTTTCACTGGCGTTATGATCTGTTATCGCAATCAGGTTAAGTCCAATTTCGAGTGCCTTTTGTACAATTAATGGGGGTATCATCTCCACGCCCGCACAGGGTGATAATACAGTGTGGACGTGTAATTCTGCCAGAAATGTTTTCAAAGCACGGCTCTCTTTTCGGTTAGTTATTTGGTGCTCTCAAACCGAGTTCCCACAATTGCCCGATGACTGCAAAGTTTGGTTCAGGCGATGAAAGCATTGTGACACCTTTCTCGTTTGCTTTGTCGACCGTCTCATGGTCTGGTTGGGCATTTTCTGTAATGACAATCGCAGAAAGGTCAAGCAATGCCGCCACGGCAACGATGTTGCTGTGTGACATCAGGGTTATCCAGAGGCCTTCGGGTTCTGCCCCGGTCATAACGCAGCTGAGCAAATCAGAGCAGTAACCGCTTTTGACATTGATGCTTGAAAAATCTTTTGTGTTTGTCAGGATTGTTAAGTTTAGACTTTGGATGATTTTGTTTAAGTTCATGGGGTCTC
The DNA here is from genome assembly GCA_034189405.1 of Chloroflexota bacterium. GTDB lineage: Bacteria > Chloroflexota > Anaerolineae > Anaerolineales > Anaerolineaceae > Brevifilum. Next base: position 235 of record JAXHUT010000030.1, on the reverse strand, counting down.
AATTCTATAGGTTGTCTGTAGCTAGTTAAGTATTTATGGGTTTTCATCTTTATCGTCGAGATACATGATCATGTACAAATTGGTGCCGCGTTCCTTTGATGAGATCAGGCGCATTTCATCCACACAGCGTTTGATGTTGACAAGACCCATGCCGGCGCCAAATCCCATCTCTCGTATTTCATTTGTCGCTGTTGAATAACCAGGTTTCATCGCCTGTTTTACATCTTCAATGCCG
>JAXHUT010000003.1:0-6021 GCA_034189405.1 Chloroflexota bacterium | reverse complement strand
GGGATGATCTTCTTGATCCTATCCCTTGCCTGTACGCCGATCAACAAAATCTTCAAACTCCCGCCCGTCGGGAGACTTCGCAAACCCCTTGGTTTATTTGCTGCACTGTACGCCTTCCTGCCAAGTCCTTTATCATTTTCGGAGTGATCGCGCTGGTAATATTACTTATTCTGGCTGGAACCTCATTTAAATCTTTGCAGCAGAAGATGGAAAAATCCTGGGTCTGGTTGCATCGCCTGGCCTATGTTGCCGGGGTACTGGTGATCGTCCATTACCTGTTGTCGATCAAAGGTGATCTATTTAGTTTCCAGGGGGATTTCGCTTTGCCAATCATCGCCCTAGGGATCGTGAGTTTTCTGCTGATGGTTCGAATCCCGGCGTTTTATCACTTCCTGCGTCATTGGTTTGTGAAGGAATGATGTGCTGAATGCTTTACCCTCACTTCTTCCTAATAGTTAAGAGTCGTAAACTACCAGCTACGAGCTACCAGCTACAAGCTATCACTATAATCCAACACCTGGTCCCTGATTTTCCCCCACCTGAGGGCGTCCCTGATGCCCTCATCGATGGATTTCTCCGCCTTCCAACCCAAAAGCGCCAGGGCTTTATTCGCATTGGCATAAGCCCCTGCCACGTCTCCAGGTCGGGGTGGTTTTTCTTGCTTATTTATGGGATGACCGACCACACGCTCAAAGGCATCCAACATTTCCCGTACTGTAATACCTTTGCCTGTGCCGAGGTTAATCACTGAGTATTGGCTTTCAGCGTTCCCGTCTGACGCTATGACCTGGTCAAACTTTTCAACGGCTTTGACATGTGCGGATGCCAGGTCCCAGACATGAATGTAATCGCGAATCCCTGTGCCATCCCGTGTCGGCCAATCTGTACCGGTGATATTGAACACCGGTGAAACCCCCATCGCAACTTCAATCAGCTTCCCCAGGATATGGCTGGGCGCTTGAATGTGCATCCCTGAACGCAGCTGCGGGTCAGCGCCGATGGGGTTGAAGTAGCGTAGTGCAATCCCCTGCAAATTATAAGCTTGCGTAAAATCTTCCAGTACCATCTCCATCATGTACTTGGTGCGTGAATAGGGGCTGTTCGGTTTTAAAGGTGATTCTTCCGTGACCATAAACCCGGGCACCACATCATAGATAGCGGCAGAGGAACTGAACACAAGCCTCGGGTATCCCAGCTCAGCCAATTTATAGAAGAAGTGCATCGATTTGACCACATTTTCACGGTAGTACGCATAGGGTTTCTCAACCGATTCCGGCACCACAATTAACGCGGCGCAGTGAATGGTAGCATAAATATCTGGATGATCCTCAAACACCTTTGAAACCCTATCAGGGTCACCAATATCTCCCTGATAAAAGATGTGATCGCGAGCAAACTCCTTCCGCCCGGTGACCAGCGAATCCAGGATGATCGGGGTATGCCCATGCTCTTTGAGCGCCCAACAAATCGTACTGCCGATGTAACCTGCACCACCTGTGATGAGTACTTTCATAAAGTGGCCTCCTTAATATATCAACTGCACACTTGTAGATTCTAACACTGATTTTTACAGTTGAGCGATTGATAACTTACACAGCCAAAACATGTGTCACAGCGGTTGCAGCCATCCCGCCCAAATTCTGGATCAACCCCATCCTTGCCCCCGGCACCTGGTTGGGACCTGCCTCGCCGCGTAATTGTACTACCGCTTCCACCGCCTGGTATATTCCGGTCGCGCCAATGGGATGACCGCGCGCCTTAAGCCCACCAAAGGTAGCGACGGGGATCTGCCCGTTGAGGCCAATCACTTCCGGTTTGGCGAGCATCCAGCCCTGTCCCTGGGACGCAAACCCTGCTGCTTCCAAAGATAAGGCTGCATGCAAAGCGGTGGCATCGTGATACTCAAAGAAGTCTACATCCCCGGGCATGATCCCGGCTGACCGGCAGGCGCGCTCAATTGAAAGACGGGCGGCATCCCACACCAACGGCGTGTGTCGATCATGAATGGATAGGGTATCTACCACCGAACTTGAGCCAATCAGGCGAACACGCGGTTTATCCCAGGTTTTTGGTAAAGCATCTTCGCGCGTGATCAGCACTGCAGCGGCGCCGTCCGCATAAGGCGCAACATCAAACAAATTGAGGATTTCCGCTGCTTTTGCTGCTCGTTGATAAGCACCATCGCTCATTGCACGCTGGAACATGGCATTGGGGTTTGACGCGCCATTTGCATGGGCAACCTCTGGAAAGCCGGCAAATACATCATGATCAACGTCATATTCCACAAGATAACGGTGAAACAATAATCCAGCCAAACTGAGGGGCGTTAACCCCTGTGCGGCTTCAAAATCAGCATCCAACATCTGTGACAGCATCGATTCCGATTTCGGGCCAATCACATCGGTGTATTTTTCAACGCCCACAGCCAGGGCAGCATCCACTGCGCCTGAAAGAATAGCCAAGTAAGCGGCCCGCAATGCAGCACCTCCGGATGCATCCGCTGCTTCAACCGTTACACCTTCTAATCCAATCAAGCCCACATTTTCAGTAAGAAGCGCACCTAAATTTGCCTGTTGAGAGGCGGAAGATGCCAGCATATTCCCAATATACATCACCTCGGGTTTTATACCGCCAGAGTCTTTAATTGCAGCCAAAATCGCCCTGGCAGCCAGGGACCTTAATGATACATCCCAAAACTCCCCTACTGGGGTTTGACCAACACCGGCAAGAATCACCTCGGAATGTGTGTCGTTCATGCGCGTCCTCATTTCATCGCGATCTTATTGCGGAAGCGTGTATACGTGGCATAATCGATCTCTGTACGCCGGGCAATGTAATCTTGGGTGCTGAGTGCAGCCCCCCGCCTTTCGATCAGCGGCGCCTGGGCTGTAATGATAAAGGCATCGGATCCCGCTCCAGACCCATAAGAAGTGATCAATATGCGATCACCTGGTGAGGCAATATCCAGTATCGCTGTTAACCCCACCATCGAAGCGCCGGCGTAGGTGTTGCCAATCACAGGCGAAAGAAGCCCATCCTCGATTTGTTCCGATGTAAACCCGAGCCTCTTTGCCACACGCCTGGGAAATTTTTCATTGGGCTGATGAAAAACAGCAAATTTGAAATCTTCGGGCGTCAAACCTTCACTTTCCATCAAACGACTGGCTGCCGAATAAATATGATTGAAGTAAGCCGGTTCACCTGTAAAACGCTGTCCATGCTCCGGGTATTTTCGATGTGCGCGTCGCCAGAAATCCGGCATATCCGTCACAAAGGAATATTGGGCATCGATCCTTGCAAGGGCTTCCTGTGCTGGGCCAATGATAAAAGCCGCCCCGCCAGAGGCAGCGGTGTATTCCAGGGCGTCGCCAGGTTTTCCCTGGGCGGTATCCATACCAATTGCCAGTGCGTAGTCTGCCATGCTGGCGCCAACCAGGCCCATCGCGGCAACCAAGGCTTCGGTGCCGGCTTTGCAGGCGAATTCCCAGTCGCCAGCCTGGATATGTTCAGGTGCGCCAATCGCCTCAGCCACAATCGTGCCAGAGGGTTTTACCGCGTAAGGGTGTGACTCAGAGCCGACCCATACAGCCCGGAGCAATTGTGGATTGATGCCAGCGCGGGCGATTGCATTACGTGCCGCCTCAATGGACATGGTGATCACATCCTCATCCAGGCCTGCCACAGCCTTCTCTTTAACAGGTCCCGGGGTGACTTTACCTGTCCAGACACGGGATATTTCCGTGCCGGGTAGCCGATATTGTGGGATATAAGCGCCATAACCAATAATGCCCACACCTCGTGAGGGTTTATTGACAATATCCTTGATGCTTCTCTGGTCTTCCATCACGTTGTTAACTCCATTCCTTTAAAATCGCCTGGGCATGATCAATCCGAATGACTCCATCCGCCACAAGTTGTTCGGCTAATTTTTCAATTTGTTCACCTTTTGCGCCGGCAGCCACAGCCACCTGCCTGGCATGTAAACTCATGTGCCCCTTTTGAATGCCCTCTGTCGCCAGGGCTCGTAAGGCTGCCAAATTTTGTGCGAGACCTACCGAAACAATCACCTCAGCCAATTCTTGTGCTGATTTAACGCCCATCAACCGCAGACAAGCCTGGGCTGCGGGATGCACTCGCGTGGCGCCGCCCACGGTGCCAACAGCCATGGGCATCTCCAAAGTGCCAACCAGGTCGCCCTCCGCATTTGTCCCCCAGGTGGAAAGACTGGTATAACGCCCTTCTCTTGCAGCATAGGCATGTGCCCCGGCTTCAATGGCTCGCCAATCATTACCCGTGGCAATCACAATGGGGTCAACCCCATTCATAATTCCCTTGTTATGGGTTGCTGCACGGTAGGGATCAGCAGCAGCAAAAGCCCAAGCATCCAAAATGCCATCGCGAACCTGAGGACCGCTAAAATCATTAAAAGCCAGGTCAGCCGTTCGAATGGTCACCCAGGCTCGCGCCAGGCGACGATCTGCCAGGTTGGATAAAATTCGTAAAAGCACCTTACCGCCCGTTATGCGTTCCACCTTGGAAGCCAATCGTTCCACAGCAGTATTAACGGCGTTGGCGCCCATAGCATCACGCACATCATAAATCAAGTGTGCTACCAGGAATGGCCCTCGGGGAGAATCCGGTATAAATCGCACCTCCAAATCCCTTGGACCGCCGCCTAGGGAGGTTAATACAGGGTCAACCTGGTCAGCATCTTCCAAAAGGGCACCTTTTTCTGCCAAAAGCTTCATACGTGCCGATGCAGGATCATCCAGATTGATAATTTGAAGCTGACCGATCATCTCAGGGGAAGTTGTATGGGCAAAAAACCCGCCCGTCCTCAAGGCGAGCTTTGCCATAAAAGACGCACCGGCGACAATCGAGGGTTCCTCAACAACCATGGGAACAGATACCTCACGGCCATTCACTTTGAAATACCGTGCAATGCCCATGGGTAGGCTGAAGGTGCCTATCACATTCTCAATCATATGATCTGCATCCTGTGCAGACAACCCCGCTTCACCGCTCAGTATTTTCGCGTCTGAATTTGAAAGACCCGTTTCATCGACCAAACGCGCCAGCCGTTCCTCCTGAGTGATTTGATAAAATTTTCGCCTATCCTCTGGTGTGGTTGACATAGATAACACACTCCTTTTTGTCTATTTTAATCTTGATTCCTAAAAACGATCAGCTTCAGAAAAAGACTTGTTAAAATATACCGGATACTCCCTCCCAAAAGCTATCAAATTATAATGATACGTATTTAATTATGAATCCACCGTAAAAATCCCTCATTGCAAAGGCGCGTAGCACTATGTGAAATCCCCTGGTCAAAGCGCACAGCAGTGTATATTGCGGGATTTCAGGGTAAAATTAGCACGCTATGACAGCCATAAAAACATTATCCTGCGAACAACTAGAAGAAAGACTGGCAGCATTGCATCAAGCCAGTCTCGAACTTGTTCAAGACATTTCTATTGATTCCTTATTACAAAGAATCGCCCGAATTGCCTTGGAACAAGCCGGGGCAAAATTTGCCGCCATTGGCGTGAGAGGTGACAACGGCGACACAGAACGTTTCATCACCGTGGGGATGAACGGCGATAAAACTGAAAACCTGCCACACAAACCCCTTAGTTTGAGCATGCTGGGTGTCATCGCAGAATCAGATGGTCCAATCAGGGTGGAATACGTCCAAAAAGACCCTCGCCAGGCTGGGCTTTTTGCTGAAGATCCTCAAATGACCGCATTACTGGGCGTCCCCATACGATTGGGAGACCGCCGCCTAGGACAAATCTACCTGACAGATAAAATTGAGGAAAAAGCCTTCACCCCGGATGACGAACAGGTGATCGAAACCCTGGCATCCTATGCTGCTGTCGCAATTTCAAACGCCCGATCTTACAATGCATTGCATGAAAGAGACCGGGCACTGACACGCCGTAACCAGGACCTTGCACTCCTCAATAACCTTGCCTCTGCCCTGGCTTCCATCACCGAGCTGGATGAGCTGCTCAAAACCGC
>JAXHUT010000299.1:0-6783 GCA_034189405.1 Chloroflexota bacterium | reverse complement strand
GGATACCCTCCCAAACATCAAACAAGAACGCAAATAACGGATTATCCCATATCTCTTTTTTAACCAAACCCGTGGTCTTGCGCGGGTACACGTGGGTTTTCAAGATCGGCGCATCCAGGAATTGCTGAAGGCGTTCATCATGTTGCCCAGGCAAAGCAGGAAGGGGTAAAGGTAACTGCAGAAACCTGTCCTCATTATTTATTCTTTGATGAGCAAGACTTTGAAGAGGTAGGACCTGCCCTAAAATGTGCTCCACCGCTGCGATCCCGGGAAAATGTCAATGCCCTTTGGGATCTCGTATTACGGGGTGAGGTGGATGTGATTCAATCTGATCATTCCCCCTGCACCTGGGAGGAGAAAGCACAAGGGATGGACAATATCTGGCAGGCTTGGGGTGGGATCCTTGGCATTCAAGGAATGCTGCCTGTGGCCCTGACGGAAGGCGTCCACGCCCGTAACCTGGCTCTGACGGATGTCGTCCGCATGATGTCAGCTAATCCTGCACGGCTGATGGGTCTTTATCCGCGTAAAGGGGCAATTCAGCCCGGTTCAGATGCAGATTTCACAATCGTTGATTTGGATGAATCCTGGACATTTACCAAAGACGACATTCTATCCAAGAACAAACACAGTGGCTTTGAAGGTCGAAATTTCAAAGGGCGTGTGCTGAAAACATTTGTCCGCGGCACCCTCGTTTATGACCAGGGTGAAATTGTCGCACCTCCTGGACATGGAATGTTACTGAAAAGAGAACATCCCTATCAGTCAATTGCATAACATATTCGACCTAACTGGAAAATTACTTTCGTAATGGCGGGGTTACAAAAGAAGGAGAAATGAACATGCAAAAAGAGAGATTAATCGTTAGCGACGCCGAAATTGTTTCACAATGTCGTGCAGTCAATAAACCACAAATTTACAGCCTTTTACCGGCTGCAAATCGTGTTTTCAGCCAATTACCTTATTTTAATGGCGTCCAGGCCCAAGTGCTTGCCACACCCCAGTTAGGCGCAAAATTTGTTGAACATGAACTCACATTTGAATCAGGTGGGCAGACCCAGGCCCCCATTCAACAAGATCTGGAGCAGTTCCTATTTGTTCTCGAAGGTGAACTAAACCTAACACTCAATGGTAAGAAAAAACACATGACCGATGGTGGTTTCTTTTGGCTTCCTCCGCACACAGCCTTTGAAATAAGCAATCCAGCCGTCGAAAATACCAGGGCCATTTGGATTCGCCGGCGTTACGAAGAAATTGATGGGATCAAGATCCCTGATCCTATCATTGCCAATGAAAAAGATGTCAAGGCTGAACCGACCGATACCTACATGGAACAGCATTTGACCCCTTATAAGCAGTTGGGCTTTGATATGGGGATCAATTTACAGGTCTTTGATCCAGGAATTTATTTCAGCTTTGTTGAATCGCATATTATGGAACATGGGCTGTATATGCTGTATGGGCGTGGTGTTTATTGGTTAAATGAAGACTTTATGGAAGTAAAAAAAGATGACTTCATTTACATGACCCCTTTCTGTCCACAATTCTTCTATGCGACTGGTTGGGACAAATCAGCCTACCTACTTTATAAAGATGTCAACCGCGACTACACGCAAGAAATCTAAAAAATCTTAATCCTAAAAACAATCAGAAAGAAAAATTTAAAGGTAAAAAAGTTGTAATGAAAGTGAGAAAAAATGAAAAACACAGTGTACCGTGATGAAGATGCTAATCTTGATGTATTAAAAAACAAAACGATCGCCGTTCTTGGATATGGAATCCAAGGCGGTCCGCAATCGCTCTGCATGCGAGACAGCGGTTTGGATGTGATTGTTGGCGCTGGACCGCGCGATCGCTTCTTAGATTGGGATGAGGCGGAAGTCGATGGCTTTGATGTCTACTCAATCGCGGAAGCAACTAAACGCGCGGATGTAGTTCATGTCCTCCTGGCAGATCCCGCACAACCGGGCGTATACAGGGAATCCATTCATAAAAACCTCAAGCCAAATGCTACTTTAAGCTTTGCGCATGGTTTCAATATCCTTTATGGCTCGATCGTGCCTCCAGAGAACGTGAACGTTGTCTTGTTTGTGCCAAATTCACCCGGGCATATGGTACGCAAGAAATTCCTAGAGGGTTCAGGGATTTATGGTGCAGTGGCTGTTGACCAAGATGTGACCGGCGATGCAATGGATATTGTTCTTGCGATTGCCAAATCAGTTGGCAGCACCCGGGTTGGCGTTGTTGAAGTTGATTTTCAATCTGAAACCGAAGGGGACAATTTTGAAGAACAGGCCTTATATGGCGGGACCATTCACTTGATGAAGGCCGTTTTCAATACGATGGTTGAACATGGCTATCCGCCGTTTTTTGCTTATGCCAAGGCGATTCGATCATTAAGAACCGTTGTCGATGTCATGGATGAAATTGGTATTGAAGCCTATATTTCTGAACGCAGCAGTCGGACTGCTGAATTTGCTGTGCGGATGTCTGGCCCGCGCGTGATTAACTATGATGAAATTGAGAAAGTTTTCGAAGAAACCGAAATAGGTGACTTCGCTGCAAGATGGATGCAAGAATGGCAGTTGAGCATGCCCCATCTGCATCGTATGCGCCGGACAGGGGCTGATTCAAAAATGGAAGAAACCGGTAGAGAATGGCGCAAGCTGTTTGGAGAGGGCTAAACCCTCATTTAGTAAATACTGACACATTCACCAAAAATAGGTAAGGAGTACCAAATGATAACCAAAGGATTAAAAGGGCGAAATTTTATTAGACTGCAGGACTTCTCAAAAGAAGAACTGTCATCGATGCTGGATCTCGGACTGCAGTTGAAAGCAGAGAATGCCATGCGCAGGCCGCATGATGATATCCTTCGAGGGCGTACGCTGCATATGATGTTCTTCAACTCCTCACTTCGAACTCGTAACAGTTTTGAAGGCGGTATGTTCCAATTAGGCGGTCATGCCCACTTCCTGGAACCTTCCGCAACCCGCTTACCTACTCTTGAGGGCGAGGATAAAGGCTACGCGTCTGAGCGCATCTCGGATGTCGCCAGAGTGCTATCGTCTATGGGCGATGCAATTTCGATCCGTATCCTCGGCGATGTCGTGGACTGGGAATATGACAAGAGCTTTAAAATTATTGAAGAATTCGCGAAATGGTCTTCAGTGCCGGTGATTAACATGGAAGATAATAAATACCATCCCTGCCAGGGTATGGCGGACGCGATGGCCTTATGGGAAATGTTCGGTAAGGACCTGCGCGGACGCAAGATCGGTGTGACCTGGACTTGGGGCTCCAGCCCAAAGAAACCCATCGCACCCCATCATGATTTCTTGTATGTCGCCAGCCTGTTTGGTGCAGATATTACCTTCTCACGTCCGAAGGAAATGCGGATTGATCCTGAGATTGAAGCCCAGGTTAAGCAAAATGCAGCTCTCTATGGTGGTTCTTACAAAGTCTCAGAAAAAATTGAGGATGCCTGCGAGAATGCAGATGTTGTGTATGCCAAGAATTATGTCGCGCTGGACTTGCTGCCCCCAATTACCGACAAACCTCAGCAAGAAGAGATGACCAAACTCTTTACGAAGTATAAGGATTGGATTGCTGACGAGAGACGCATGAACATAGCCAAACCCACCGCCCAATACATGCACTGCCTGCCCTGTGAACGCGGCGCAGAAGTTTCTGATGCAGTGCTGGATGGCAAATGGGGCCAGGCAGCCTTCAATGAAGCTGAGAACCGGCTCCACGCTCAAAAGGGTGTGATGGCTGCCATCATCGATTAATGAATTACAGGTGATTTTTGCACCATAGAAATGGAATATAAGTTTAATGAATATCATCGTAACAATTAAGCAGGTTCCTGAATCAAGCACTGTGAAAATGGACCCTGAAACTGGGACAATGCTGCGCACCAGCGCCGAAGCCGTCATCAATCCCCTCGATACCAACGCCATTGAAGCGGCGTTGCGGATGAAGGAGGAATATGGCGGGCAGGTGACGGTGATCTCCATGGGGCCTCCCAGGGCTGTTGAAGCCCTGCAGGAGGCCCTGGCCATGGGATGCGATCAAGCAGTTCTTCTCAGTGATAGAAAATTTGCAGGTTCAGATACATGGGCAACAGCATACGTCCTCTCATTAGCAATCAAGAAATTAGGGGATTTTGATGTGATCCTGTGTGGTGAACGGACGACGGACGGAGAAACTGGTCAGGTTGGCCCTGGTATTGCAGCTTATCTCGATCTTCCTTTAGGGACGTATATCAGCAAGATCGAAGATATCTCAGAGGATGAGGCTGTCTTTATACGATCAGTCGAGGGCGGACGTGAAACAATCAAGACCAGCCTGCCATTTGTGGCCGTTGTATTAAAGGAAATTGGTAATCCGCGCTTGCCAACCGTGCGCAGCAAGCTGCAGGCTAAACGCGCTGAGATCCCAACCTGGGAACTGGATGATCTCGATGCCAACCCGGATTGGACTGGCTTGCGTGGTTCTCCCACCCGGGTTGTTAAGATCGACAAACCAAAATTGATGCGTAAAGGAGAGATCATCAAGATAAATTCTCCAGAAGATTTGGAAAAAGCTGCCGACCGGTTCATTCAATTTCTCAAAGAAAGAGAATTGACCCTTGCGGATCTTGGCTTGGAAGGGAAGGAGAAATGAACATTGGAGATGTTTGGACCCTGGCAGAATTCAGACAAGGTGAATTGCATGAGGTTTCGCACGAATTGCTTGCCTGGGGCAGAGGACTGGCTGACACATTAGGCACACAGCTTTGTTCAATCATATTAACAAATAATTGCTCTGAAGCGGAAATTGAAGAACTTGCCCATTACGGCGCAGATAAAATCTATCTCGTGGATGATCCGTCTCTTGGGAAGTTCATGGTGGAACCTTATGCACACACCTTGAGCCATCTCGTTGAAACTTATCAACCGTGGATCTTCCTCGCTTCCGCAACGACCACTGGCCGGACGGTCATGCCTTACCTATCTATGTCCATTCACACCGGCCTGACCGCGGACTGTACGGACCTGGCCATCGAGCCTGAGACAAATAACCTCTTGCAAATCCGTCCCGCGATCGGCGGAAATATTATGGCGACTATTAAAACGCCTGAATCCCGCCCACAAATGGCGACGGTGCGTCCAAAATCAATCTTGCCTCTGGAACCAGATGAAAATCGTTCCGCAGATGTGATAAGGGTTAACCCGCCCCCTGATTGTCTGAAATCACGGATGGAACATGTTTCATATGAGTCAACCGGTCAAAGCACAGCCGCGCTTGAAGAGGCAAAAATTGTGGTGTCCGGCGGCAGAGGCGTGCAGGAAGCAGGTAATTTCTCGCTCTTGGAAAAATTTGCAGCTGAACTTGGTGGTGTAGCGGCGTCCGCTCGCCCCCCTGTTGACCTTGAATGGCAGCCCTACAGCCGTCAGGTTGGCCTGACAGGCAAGACCATCAGCCCGGATTTATATATTGCCTGTGGGATTTCGGGTGCGGTCCAGCACCTGGCAGGCATTCAAACTGCAAAAAATATTGTAGCAATCAATATTGACCCAGATGCTCCCATCTTTCATGTTTCTGATTTTGGGATTGTCGGCGATATTTTTGATATGCTACCGGTCTTGATTAAACGTTTAGAGAATAATCATTTAGAAAACAATGAGAAGGAGTAATAAGATGGCAAAGAAAAAAGTGGGTATCATCGGTGGTGGTATCGTCGGTACCGCGCTGGGTTACAACCTCACTTTGTATGATGGCATGGAAGTGACCTTATTTGAGAAAGACCAAATTGGTTCAGGCACCACAGCAAAATCTGCAGGAACGGTTTGCCTTTTTGATGATTCAATGTCTCACGAGTTTTGGAATGTAAGGCTGTTTGGGTTCCAGGCTTACGAGCAGTTGGAAGCTGAAGAAGAAGGGGCAGCTGGATTTGATAAGACCGGGACATTGGTCATCGCCACCGATAAAGAAGTTGAAGCCTTCATCAAGGCTGGGATCGCAATGGCGAAATCCCATGGCTACCAGGGTGAATATATCACCGACCACGGCCGCATTCACGAAATTTTGCCTGAACTAGACTTAGAGGGCGTACTTGGCGCAGGTTGGACTCCGGATGATGGCTATTTTGATGCAACCATGGCTGCCAATACTTACGCCAAGAAAATTAAAGCCAACGGCGGCGACGTTCAAACCTTCACAAAGGTTGAAAACCTGAAAATGGCAAATGGCAGGGTCACTGGCGTTGAAACTGATAAGGATAGCTATGACTTTGATGTTGTGGTAGATGCCTCTGGTCCCTGGGCACGCTATACCTCCCGCATGGCAGGCCTTGAACTGCCGATCTGGCACACCAAAGCAGAAGTATTTTTCCTGGTACCGCCAAAGCAGAAACTTGATTACACCTTCCCCGTTTTGAAGTATCCGCGCTTTTATGCCCGGCGTGAAGGGGACAATATCTTCATCTGCAAGGCCCACCTCACCATGGATCTCTCTGATCCAATGCACGCTGGCATTTGGAACCCGGATAAGCTGCCAGCTACCGGCGGGACAGATGATTATTTCCTCGAGTTCCTGTTTGGTGAACTTGAGGAGCATGTTCCTGGATTGCTGGATTCCGGTGTAGCCTCTTCCTGGCTGGGTTACCGGGCAGAACCGCCAGACTTCCTGCCGCTCTTGGGCGATACGCCTGTTGATGGCTATATGCTCGCTGTAGGCTGCGGTGGCAATGGCGTGATCGAAGGACCCATGATCGGCCAAGATCTTGCGATTTACATT